>DYGB01000006.1 GCA_020724905.1 Candidatus Paceibacter sp.
GGAATTGAGCTTCGCTCACCGATTGATATGGTTCCAAGGTCTTGAACTTATTACAGTATCACTTAAATACAAACTTGCTATACCCTACAAAATTCCACACCATAGAAAGAGCTACCGCTCCAAGGGCAGCAAGTGTAGAAAAAAGCTGTCCAGAAAGCCCTCCGTATGCAAGAACAACCTGAATACCATACGCACTCACCACATTTACCACAAGTCCTCCAAGAGACACAATAACAAATGTCTGTATTTTCTTTCGAGTCGTCCCCTCTGATTGGAATGTCCAGAGTGCATTCCATATATAACTATTTGCAAGTGCTACCAAAAAAGAAATCCCTTTAAAAAGGGAAAAATAGACTCCCGTATAGGTATCACTTGCCACCATTAACAGATTTAATACGCTCACATCAACCAATGTATTAACTCCCCCTACAAGGGCAAATTTTACCACTCGTAAAAAAGGAGAAAACAATAGTGAGATCCCCATCCCCACTCCAACACATATCCACACTACAACAAAGAGTACTGCGAATATAAGGAATGGAGAAAAAGAAACAATATCAAGAATTGAAATAACATACGTCCCCAATATGCCAACAAAAAACGCCGCAATAAGGGTTCCTCCTATATCACGGCGTTCTATGTTACTGAGTCCCTTCATAACTTGATGTTGCGTTCTCAGAGACAGTTGGTGTTGGCACTGGATATGGTGTTGGTTGCACTGGAGAATCAATAATGAAAATAAAATCTGTCATTGCAATAATGGTAATCAGTCCAACAATAGCAACAATAATACCCATAACCCTCTGTTGTCTCTTTGAAAGCAACATAAATATGTTATCGAATTTCAAAACTCATACCAACATTGACCCAGACTTCGTTGCTTCCTGGTTCAATAGTAGGGGCAGCAGCATATGAAGACTCACCTCCATATCCCATTGCCATATCTCGGTATTGTCCTGGGTTCTGGTTCTCAATGTATTCATATACATTGGTTACATCTCCCAAAGAGAATCCTGATGCATCAGCCATTGCTTCTGCTTTCTCTCGAGCTTTCTTGAATGCTTCAAGACGAACGTCTTCTGCATACACTTCAGGATCTTCAACTTCAAATGAAATGTTTTGAACCTTGTTAACTCCAATATCAATAAGGCCATCAAACATATCAGAAATGATTGAAAAATCACGTACCGTTACCTGAACTGTCTGAGTTAATGAATACTGAGCAATTCGTGGAACGAACTCACCATATGAGTTATATGTTGATTGTGAGTATACTGGTCGAAGATTGTACTCGGAAGTACGGATGTCCTCATCCTCTACACCAAGTTGCTTAAGAAAGTTAATTGCTTCAGTAACTCGCTCATTGTTTCGTGTAGTAATATCCTCTGTGTCCTCCCCTTCAGTAACAACTGAAAATGATGTTCGAGCAACATCAGGACGAACGACTACTTTCTCTCGAGCAGATACTGATATTGTCCTATATGCAGGACTATTATCTCCCGAAAGAGCTCCCCAAAAAACTGAATAGACTCCAAGCACTATCACTACGAGTAAAAAGAGTGAAAGAGCGGAGTACAGATTCTTCTTTTCTTTATCCATAAATAGATGTGTATATTGTATTACTTTGTTTTATATCGACGCTTGCGGATCCCACGAGGAATCCATCGATTCCAGTATAGCATAAAAGTTGAGAAAGTATATCCTCAGAAACACTCCCTCCATAGAGAAGAACATACTCCTTTCCCACCCCATCAAGTTTCTCCCGGAAGAGAGTGATGCGCTCCTCTATCTTAGAAAGATCTAGGACAACGCTCCCCCCAATCGCCCACTGCGGCTCATAAGCAATCATAGATACCCCTTTTTTCACAAACGATACAGCTTCATTGATATGTGGGGTAAGATCATCGTCTATATTCTCTTCTCCAACACAGACAATAGGAATAAGACCTTCTTTCTGTGCCTCTACTACCTTCTTTCCTACAATCTCAGTACTTTCCCCATGTAACCTTCGTCTCTCAGCATGCCCCACAAGAACATATACTACCCCTCTCTCTTTAAGTAATGACGCAGGAATATCTCCTGTATAAGCTCCCTTGGAAAAAGCTGATACATCCTGTGCTCCTTTCTGATATGAAAGACCCTGCAAGGATGCCTCTTTCTCTAATGCATCAATATGTGAAAATGGAGGAGCAATACAAAAGGTATCAGAAACCCCCACCTTCTCCTGTGCTTTCTTAACTGCACTCACCCATTGATCCAATGACTCTGGAAGAGATGCTTTCCAATTGTAGATAAGGTATTTCATAATGATGCTCTAAGAGCTCCTTTTACATGTTTATATATCCACCATACACCACCAAGAATGATAAGCACAAGGATAACCCAGTGTAGTTCTTTGGTATAGTGCTCAATATCCTGCCAATGCTCCCCTAGTATCCATCCAATCCAGGTAAGCCCCAAACACCATACAAATGATCCAAGAATCGTTAACCAATCAAAAAGTGGACGCTTCATTCGTCCAAGACCAGCGGGAAGGGAAATAAAGGTACGAATCACAGGAACTAATCGTCCAAAGAAAACAGAAGCAGCTCCATATTTTCTAAACCACTCAGATGATTTCTCTAAAAAGGAATCGGAAAGAAAAAATCCAATCACCGGATGGGCTCGTCGTTTAATGAGCCACCCTGCAACATAATAGGAAACAAGAGACCCAAGATAACTTCCAAGAGTACCAGCAAACACAACAAGCCAAAAAGAAAATACCCCACTCTGTGCCAAAAAACCAGAAAACGGCATGGTGACCTCTGAAGGGATAGGAATATTAAAACTATCAAGACCCATCAACACCCCAATACCAACATATCCAATGGCACTAATAACCTCAATAATCCACTCTGCAAGTGTTTGTAAAATACTATCTATCATAGAGCAGTACGCATACGTGACGCAGCTACTTCAGGAAGTAGTGAAACAATAGGAATTCCCGACTCAGATGGTCCCTGGATAAAAAATCGTGGGGTAATACGAAAAAACCAATGCATGTACGGATAGAGCCCTCCATCTTGAAGTGGCGCAGAATACAGGTGAAGTCCATAGTCTGGAGCATCAAATGCCCTATCGAGTAGTGCAAGTGTCTGTATAAGTGCTCGTGCCATAGACCGCATAACAATCTCAGGAGTCCTGTGCATATGCGCATAGGCTTTCTGTGGAGCGACAATAATATCAGCAGGAAAAAGTCCTGCGTACTGTACTAGTGAAACTGCATGTGAATCTTGAAATATAACCCTGTCCCCATAGGCAATCTCTTTTCGTATATATCCCTCAAGAAGGGTTTCTTTTTCTTCTTGAAAGTACGTATAGCAGGTAGAAAGAAGGGATGAAAGTTCTCCAGGAATAATAGGAGAAAAAATAAGATGCATGTGAGGATGAGAAAGACTTGCACTTGCTCTAAATCCACACCGCTGAATAAGAGCATAGGAAGAAATAGAAGCATCAGCATCAACAGACACAATACGTTTCTTTAACATCTCCATAATATGGAAAAGTTCCTCAGCATCATACTGAGAAATCCGTTTGTGATGATCTGAAAAAACAACAACATCATGGATCCCATATCCATTCATTGTTTTAAAAAAATATTCACTTGAAAGTGTTTTAAGCGGGGTAGCTCTACTCATTCCCCCATATTTATCAGGAGTAATAACAGCAGTCCATCTCTCTAGAGAAGGGTATGCATCAATAACTCCCTGTTCTTTTAAAAACAGATTAGAGTCAAAAGGGCATGAAACTGAATCACTACTAGATACCCTGCCAGTATCATGGGGCTTTTTTGAGCTTGATCGCTCAGGAACATAGAGCACCCATTCACGAAATAGTTGATTGTATCGTAATTCAGCCATAACTATTGTTCATTATCTCTATGAATATCATACCACTCAAAGATACGCTTCGCTACAGGAACAGCATTTAAACTTCCTTCTCGAGCATCTTCGATAAGAATAAGAAGTGCAAGGGAAGGATTCTGAACAGGAGCGTATCCAACAAAGAATGCATTTGTCTTTGTATTGTTGTTTGTCTGTGCACTTCCTGTCTTTGCAGCAATAGCCATATCAATAGTATTAAGAATATGAGCAGTTCCATTTTCTGAGATAACCGTTGCAACCATCCCCTCCTCAACAATACGAAAATGTTCTTCATCAAGAAATGGAAAACTCTCAAAACCTACCCTCCCCTGATCAGTGACACGAAGATAGGGAGCATTCCCCTTAGTTACAAAGGTAGCAATAGAGCGAAGCATTGCTGCTGGAGTTACCAACACATCTCCCTGTCCAATAGATACGTTATACGTATCTCCAATTCTCCATAAATCTTTTGAGGTACGATCGGGAAGTCTTCCTACAACTTCTCCGGGAAGATCAATTTCTGTTTTTCTATCAAGAAAGAATCGTGTCCAATACTCATGGAGTCGATCAATCCCAAGCCCCTCCTGTTCTTCAAATCCTCCTCCAAGAGCATAAAAATAGATGTTACTGGAACGAGCAAGCGCGCTATACATATTCACCCATCCATGTGCCTTCCAATCAACAAATCGAGAAGGCTGTGATGGTGTATAGGGGTTAGGAATTTCAATATATCCAGCAGAATAGATAGAATCCATTGGATCAATAAGGTTTTCTTCAAGAGCAGCAAATGCCACCAGTGGCTTTATCACAGATCCAGGACTGTAGAGTCCAGAAATCATCCTGTTAAATAACGGATTTTGAGCATCTTCAAAGATACGAGATGAAAGATTATTAGGATCAAAAGAAGGAAAACTCACCAATGCATACACCTCTCCTGTTTGAGGGTTAAGTGCAAGTGCTCCCCCTGATCGTCTCTCAAGAGCAGCAAGTTGATTATCCATCGCCTCATAGAGCTCACGTTGTAGTTCAAGATCGATTGTAGTATGAAGCACATCCCCAGTTACTTCCTTCTCAACAATACGATCTCCAAGGACCTCTCCCCTCGCATCATGCAGAGTAACACTCACTCCATTCTTTCCACGTAAACGATCATCATATACCATCTCAAGGCCAGCTTTTCCAATACTATCTCCTAGTAATAAAGATTCATTTTGTGCTAAATCATCCTTACTCGCTATCGAAGCATACCCAAGCACATGTGCCGTTGCTTCAGCGTACGGGTAGACTCTCCGATATCCTCGCTCAACAACAAAGTCACGCCCTTCAAGTTCATCAATACCCAAAGCTTGAGAAAGAGATATATCACGAGCAAGAGGAATATATGCTTGATGCTCAAGATCAACTAAGAGTAATTCCTCCATCACCGCATCAACTGAAACCTCAACAATCGATGCCACCTCATCGAGTCGCTCTCTGAATGATTCATGACGAAGTGCTTCAGATACGTTAATAAAAACATCAAATGTTGGCTCATTTGAAACAAGTGCCTCTCCAAATCGATCAACGATAATACCACGAGGAGCACGAAGAATATGTTCTCGTCCTGCATTAAGACGAGCTCGAGATGCATACACATCGTATTGAAATACCCCGAGTAATACGAGACGAACAAGAACAATAATGAAAAATATAACAAGAAGTGCTCCAAAAAAAAGAAACACTCGTTGTGTTAGTGGTCTTTCAAGTAATGATACATCTTCAGAAACAGTATCAAGAACTGCATCTTCTAAATAAAGGTCTTTCTTAGCCATACGATACCTCCATAGAGTATCATAGCATACGCAAGAGATGAAATAAGCTCAAGAAAGAAGAGTGATGACCCCAACCCCTCTGGGCCAAAGAAAACCCAGAAAAGAATAGTAAAGAGGGTAAGTAACACCATTAAAAATATCCCATACTTAGAAGGAGAGATAAAAAAACGCTTCCCTATGTAGGTACTAATCCCCATACCTCCAATAACAAGCAATTCAAGGGAAGGAGTCTGTGTATACTTCACAAGAACAAGCCATCCTAGAAGGAAAAAGATATAAATAATACTCCGAGATATACAAACGGAAAGAAGAAGTACAGAGACGATAATAACATTAAGATGAAATGAAAGATTCCATTGAAGAATATATATAAGAAATGAAATAAGGATTACAAATAATCCGATACGAACATCCCCCCATACTGTAGCGAGACTATCTCTCATGTGAAGGAAGTACTAGGACATCACGGAGATCATTTAGGTTGTAGGGAATAGAAACAGAAGAGGTAAGAAATGCACCAGAAGAATCTTCAGAAATAGCGCCAATATACCCCACGCTCAGTCCATAGGGAAGAGACCTGTCAGCAGTAAAAATAAGATCATTCTGATGAATAGTCTTTGATTTATCAATAAGAGAAAGACGAGGAGAAACACCTCCTTCAAAAAGAGCATCAACTTCATCTTCTCCAATACGAACAGGAAGAGAAAATCGTGAATCAAAAAGAGTAATCACCTCACTTGTATGAGAAAACACCTCAGATACTTCTCCTACCAATAGCGTATTTGAAATCACTACACCATCTCCCTTAACGACTCCTTCCACTGACCCTTTATCAATATAGATTCGCTGTTTTGTATTAAATGGATATAACGAAAATACCTTCGCATCAATTCCTTTAGTATCACTAGACATTACCCCAAGTTCATACTGAGCAATAATATTCTTTAACTCCTCGACACGAAAAGAAAGAGTATGATATTCATCAGCACGTGAAGGAGATGCTACCATATCCCCCACAGAGGCCCCTAAAGAACTTGATGGCACACCACTTCCTCCCCATACAAAAAAGAGTACGAGAACAATAACACCGACTCCTCCAAGTGCATGATGCCATCTAATCATAACGATTATTCAAGAATAATTGGCTTTACCGAAGCAGAAAATACATGACCCATCGTATCAATACGTTCAGCAGCATAGCCAAGCCCTCGTACAACACAGGTCAAAGGATCATCAACGCGCATACAGTGAACCCCAAGTTCTTTTTCGATAAGTTCAGGGAGACCATGGAGTAAACTTCCTCCGCCAGAAAAATAAATCCCCTGTGCAAGAATATCTCCTGTTAACTCAGGTGGTGTTTTTTCAATCGTATCACGAATAGATTCAACAATTTCTTTAATCAACGGAATGAGTGCGATACGAACCTGAGCATCTTTAATGATAACCTCTCGAGGAAGTCCTGAAGAAAGATCTCTTCCTGCAATACTTAATTCTGTTTTCTCATCACGAGGAAGTGCAGATCCAATGGTAGTTTTTATCCTCTGTGCAGTTACCTCTCCAATAGCAAGTTTAAATTCATCACGAACAAATTGAATGATATTTTGATCAAATCGATCTCCAGCAACTTTCAAACTTTTTGAAACCACAACACCTCCCATGGAAATAACCGCAATCTCAGCAGTTCCTCCTCCAATATCAACAACCATATTTGCTGTTGGCTCGTCAACAGGAAGTCCTGCACCAAACACAGCAGCTGTTGGTTCTTCAAGTAAATAGACCGCTGATACACCAGAAGAAATAACAGCATCTTCAACAGATTTTCTTTCAACTTCAGTGATGTTTGTAGGGACAGCAACAACGCTTCGAATATAACGAAAGAGCGATGCATGTTTTACCCGATCAACATACTGTTTCAAAATCTCCTGTGTCATCAAAAAATCAGAAATAACCCCATCAACAAGAGGTCGTACCACTTCAATATGAGCAGGAGTTCGTCCCATCATTTTCTGAGCTTCACGTCCAAAAGCAACTGTTTTCCCCGTTTTTGTATTAACGGAAACAAGTGTTGGCTCATTGACCACAATACCCTCTCCTTTCACATACATGAGAGTATTTGCTGTTCCTAAATCAATCCCTATATCTGTTTTAAATCGAGAAAAAAAGCTCATATGTTTTCCTCACAATACTGTGTTACGTATGAAAAATCAACTAACTGCTCTTCTCCTCCATTTCTTTCTTTAAACTCAATCTTGTCCCCTGTTCTCTTACTGATTACTAACCGAAGAGGAATACCCACAAGATCACTTTCTACAAATTTCTCCCCTGCAGATATATCTTTCCTGTCATCAAATAATACTGAGATACCTGCATTCTGCAATGTGGTATACACCTCATCTGCACGTTTAAAAATCATTTCTGTCTCTTTTTCATCAGAAGTAGAGAGTCCAAGGAGATGTACTTGATAGGGAGCAACAGCAGAAGGCCAGATAAGTCCCTTCTCATCATGGAAGAGTTCAGCGATAACACCCATAAGACGAGACACCCCTATGCCATAACATCCCATGATCACCGGATGAGACTCACCTTTCTCATCAGAAAATAAAAGATTAAAGGGTTCTGAATATTTTGTCTTTAATTTAAAAATGTTTCCTACCTCACTCGCAGTAACAACCTCAAGTTTCTCCCCACAAGAAGAACACGCGTCTCCTTCCTTGGCATCATTAATTTCACGATTCTGAGCAAATGAACAGGCACGACAGAGTACAATAGAATCTTCTCCTGTTTCTGTTTCCACCTGAAACTCATGAGAATAGCGAGAAAATGACCCTCCAGAAGCCTCAACCAGGAGCGCATCAAGAGAAAGGCGCTTAAAGATAGTTTTGTATGCGTCAGTCACTTTTTGATAGTAAGCCTCAAGATCATCCTCTGAGGTATGGAAAGAATATAAATCTTTCATCAAAAATTCTCGTCCTCGTAAAAGACCTGATTTTGCACGAGCCTCATCACGAAACTTTGTTTGAATCTGATAGAGCCCCAAAGGAAGATCTTTGTATGAAAAAATTGTCTTTTGAGCAACAGGAACAATGACCTCTTCGTGCGTTGGTCCAAGAGCATATTCTCGTTTATCTTTTGACGTAACTTTAAAGAGAACATCAAGACTCTCCCATCGTCCTGTCTTCTCCCATATCTCACGAGGATGTAATACGGGGAGTAAAAGCTCCTCTGCCCCAAGCGCATTCATTTCTTCTCGAATAATGTTTTCTATATTGCGAAGTACTCGAAGTCCTAAAGGAAGAAACGAATACACTCCTGCCATAAGTTTGTCGATATATCCTGCTCGAATAAGTAGTTGCGCATTTTGCGCCTCTTCATCTTTTGGAACCTCTTTTCGTATGAAATATGATGCTGTTGATTGACGCATATACTAGTATGGTATCACAGAAGATACACTAAAAAAATCTTTGTATATCAGCAATACTGAGAATGATAATAAGTCCAATAAGCAAAAGAAAGGCAATACCATTAACCATCTGTTGGATACGAATTGATACCGGAGACCCCTTTATCTTTTCCAGTGCTAAAAATACAAGTCGTCCTCCATCAAGTGCAGGAAACGGAACAATATTAATCGCAGAAAGGTTAATAGAGATAAGACCAACCATGTAAATAAGAGGAGTAATCCCTGCAGCAGACGCTGCTGAGGTTACATGAAAAATCCCCACTGGACCTGTGATATACTCAGCAACACTTGGTCCCCCAAAGATACTCGCAATAAGCATCCCAATAAGAACAAAGATGCTCCAGAAAATCTCAAGAGACATCACAAAAGAACTCCCGATAGCATCAAGGAATGATTGCTGTTCAATTCCTGTTGCAATAATACCAACCCCCAAAGCCCCCTCACCTTCTGGAGGTGAGAGACGTGGTACAACTGAAACAGAAACCTCCTCTCCATCTCGTAGTAATGAAACAGAAACCTCTTCTCCTCGTGATGCATCAATGAATGCAGTAAACGCCTCAACAGAATCAAATCCACTAACAACATCTCCTTCAACAATACCAGCTACCTGAGCAGGAGTATTGTCCCCTACCTGAGAAATAATCACCTCACCTGATACCCCACTACTCAATACAATAAGAAGACAAAGCCATCCAATAATAAAGTTCACTACAACACCACCAAGAAGTACAAACGCTCTCTGCCAAATTGGTTTCTCAGAAAACAATGCTTCTCCTTGAGGTACCTGTGAAGGAGTATCCTGTGAAGACCCATCCTCTCCAGGAATCTTTACAAATCCCCCTAAAGGTAATGCATTGATACTAAATCGAACACCTTTTATCACGCGAGAAAAAAGACGAGGAGGAAACCCTATCCCAAATTCTTCAACAAATATCTTAAAACGACGAGCAAGAAAAAAATGCCCACCTTCATGGGCAACAATCAAAAATACAAGAACAGCAACAAAAATAAGTATATCAACCATATATTAATCCTGAATATCTTTGAGTTTTTTCTCTACAATCTCATCGATAGTTTTATTAAATGAATCCATCATCTCCTGCAACTCATCAAGAAGTCGGAACTTGTCATCTTCTGTAATTTCTCCCTTCTCTTCCTGATCATCAATAGTGCTTTTTGCATCATCACGAAGTGTTCGTGATTTAATACGTGCATCCTCTGCTTTTGATTTAATCATGCGTCCAATTTCATCCCTTCTCTCTTGTGTTAAAGAAGGAAGATTCACATGGACAACATTTCCGTCAGAAGCAGCTTGTACATTAAGCTTTTCAGATATTGCTTTTGCAACAGCATTCACAATAGACACGTCCCACACACTAATCTGTATTTCACGAGGAGGAACAACACTAATTGACCCAATCTGTTTGATAGGAGATATCTGACCATAGTAGTCAACGACAATATCTTCGACCAATGCAGGGGTAGGACGTGACCCTCTAATAGAGGACACCTCTGATTGAAATGCAGAGACAGTATCCTTAATGGATGCCTCTAGTTTTTGTAATATAGGACTCTTCATATCTCTATACTATCACAGGAAAACAGAAAAATAAAATATAAAAATACTCCCTTTTTGGGGAGTATTTTAATGATAGCGCCCAAGATAAAACGTTTCTATCCCCTACCACACCATTACCTGCTGAGATGAAAAGAAGTGCATACGAGAAATATCATAGGAACGAGCAAATGAATCAACTTGCTTCCAATACACAGCTCCATCAGTACTCTTGTAGATATGTCCTCCACTCATGACATAGATCGTATCTCCTTGTACAGAAAAGGTATCAATGGGGCTTCCACTTGGAATACCACCAAGAAGATCAAAGCTCTTCCCTCGATCATAGCTCACACGAATCCCACTATCATCAAGAATATAAAGCACCCCTTCTCGTGTCCATTCAAGTGCTTGTACCTGTGAAGAAAAGAGGTTGAAAAATCCTCCTGTTGCTTTTACCTTCCTTCCTGTTTCAAGAGATGGAGAAGGAGCAATATAGATATCTCCTTTCTTACTGAGAAGAGAAATATCTCCATAGGGTGTTCTTTCTATAGAAACAATAGGAGCATCAAAGCTACGCACGACACGCATCTTTTCATCAGAAAGACTGTATTCAAGTACTTGTCCATTTGAAAGTCCCATATACACAAATCTTCCAGATTCAAAAAGACTGTAGGCTGTTTCTCCCTCAAAGGAAATAACCTCTTCAAGTGAGAAAAATAGATCTCCTGTGTGGTATACAGTCCCTTCTCCATTTTTAAAGACAGACACTAGTAGTGATCCATCAGAAAGTTCAAAAATAGCATGGACTTGTGAGTTTTCTGAAATCTCATTATCAGAGGTAACAAAACGATGCCAGGTAAGCCCTCCATCGTAACTGAAAAAGAGACCTTTATCAGTCCCTACATAAAGCTGTTGAGGGTTTTGTGAAGAAGTATAGGTAGAAAGTACACTCACCCCCTTCTCATCAGTAGAAAGTGGAATTGGATGAGTATCTTTAAATCCATTAAAGGTCATAAGAATATCCTGTGTAGGAGCTGCTTGTAGTGAGTGAGACACTGAAGCTAAAAGTCCTCCACCACTTGAAAATGCCCCAACACCCTGTATTCCAAAAAGACCAATAAAAACAACAGCGACTGCTGCAATAATGCCAAGGGTAAATTTCATTGTATCATCCATATAATGTGTTTTAGGTGTATACGAGTATATGATGATGGAGACAAAAGAAGAACAAGTTGAGAAAGAAGAGCTGTTCCATAGGAAGTTGTTCTCTCTTTGTACTTAGTAATGTAAAAGAGAACTCGCTCTACAAAAAAAGTTTTTGAAACTTTCTTTTCTTTATCAATAAGAATAGTGAGTGTATCTGCAATATTCTTTTTCTCTTTGTCTGTATGTATCTTTTCAAATAATTGAGAAAGAAGTGTATCAACAGTTCTTTCTTCATCTGAAAAAGAAACTCCCATCTGCAAAAGGCGACCAATACTTCCTCCTGCATACGAGACATCATCTCTATGTTGTATTATACCACTTTTATCTATAAAGTCAAGCATATCATTTTCAGAAAGAGGAGGTATATACACCTGTTGAACACGAGAAAGAAGCGGTGGAATAAGCACATCACATGATTGTGCGGTAAAAAAGAGCACACTATTGTCTGGAGCATCTTCAACAATCTTTAAACAGGCATGCTGTGCTTCCTTAGTCGCTTTTTCTATATTCCCGACAATCCCTATCCGATACCTCCCCTCAAGAGGAATCTTGTGTACAAAGCGTTCCAAATCACGAATCATATCAATACCAATATCCCCTTCCAAAATACGCGTCTCATGACACTGTGTTTTAGTGATATCAGTACCATGTTCGTTATACAACGCAAGCCTTCGAGCAAAAGAAAGTTTTCCTACTCCCCAAGGACCAAAAAAAAGATACCCATGTCCAAGAGAACCTGTATCAAACATTTCTGTGAATGTTGTATAAAGCTCATCCCGTCCCCACAGGGTATTCATATTAACGCTTGTTTAACAATGTACGCTTGTACACATCAAGATGACTCAAGATAAGGCCAGTTCCTTTTGCAACACAGAGTAATGGATCTTCAGCAACATAGGCATTTACCCCAAGAGTCTTTTTGATAAATTGAGAAAGATTCTTTATCTGAGACCCTCCTCCAGAAAGAACAATTCCTTTCTCCATAATATCAGCAACAAGCTCTGGAGGTGTTTCGTTAAAGACATTCTGTACACTCTTCGCGATTGCAAGAAGATGTGGATGAAGTGCTTCAGCAATTTCATTTGATGTAATGGTGATATCACGAGGAAGTCCAGAAGATACATCACGTCCTCGAAGTTCATATTCATTCTTTGCACGAGTACTAATTGCAGAACTAATAGCGATTTTTACTTTCTCAGCAGTCTGTTCTCCAATAAAGAGCCCGTATTTCTTTTTCACATATTCTGATATAGCAACATCAAATTTGTTTCCTGCAACACGTAAGCTTGCCCATGAAACAATTCCTCCAAGAGACACAACCGCAACCTCACTTGTTCCTCCCCCAATATTAACAATCATATTCCCAGAGTGAGAATTAATAGGGATACCTGCTCCCAGTGCAGCAAGGATAGGCTCTTTAACGATATGTGCTTGTCGAGCTCCTGCTTCAACAGCAGCGTTTACCACCGCTCGTCTCTCTGTTTGAGTAATACCTGCAGGAACAGAAATGACCACATCTGGTTTAAAAAATGTATTAAGTGTCCCGCTTGCCTTGTTAATAAAATAACGAAGAAGTGCTTTGGTGATATAGTAATCAGCAATCACTCCATCTTTAAGAGGTTTGTAGGCAATAATATCTGATGGGGTCTTTCCTATCATGTCCTTGGCCTCACGTCCTACAGCAAGTACATTATTGTCAGGAACACTTAGGGCAACGATAGTTGGTTCATTGATAATAAACCCTCTTCCAGGCACAAATACGACTGTATTTGCCGTACCAAGATCAATACCGATTTTTTTCGTAAATAGAGACATATATGACCTAAGCATAAATGAAAAAATGTAAAGTAGCAATAGAATTGACACAAACTGAATAATAGTATACTATTTTTACAGCAACTTACTATTTATTTAGGAGGAATCATGGAACCAAAACTGCTTCTCGTGCAATCACTGCACGACAAAATTGTTAGCATTAAAGACGGACAAAGTCCTATTATCAACTACGGCAATGAAGAATACGGACTTTTCTGGCTTTCGAATGAGGTGGCAATGGCTGTTAACTTCCTACGAAGTGGCTGCCCATCAGTACTCATTAATATTCCCCAGCTTCATTACACAAATATATCAGACGAAAGAAAGGATGATATTCGAGCAGAAGCAATTGAATCAATTGAACAGCTTCTGCAAGAGTTTGAAGAAGAAGCAACTATAGTAAGCAGAGGCGGAGTAATTGAAATAATTTCTATCTCCTCATAAAGTCATTGAGTCCCTTGTATAAAGCAAGGGATTTTTTTATACATGACAAATAGGTAGGAATATGTATAAATATCTCTATGACATTACGGAAACGACGTATTCTTTTAGCAGTTTTTTCTTTTCTCTTCGTAGTATGTGGATTTCTTGCTATTCAATACTCACAAGGATACAGAATCACCCTGGATCCTTTTGCTATCACCACAACAGGAGCACTCTATCTTGAAAGCCCCCAAAGGGATCTTTCTATTTATCTCAATGAAAAACAATATAGTGATCAGGCAGGAATCCTAAAGAAAGGAACCCTTATTGATGGTCTTGTTCCAGACACTTACGCACTCACCATACAAAAAGAACTCTATCACTCATACCAAAAATCCTTTACTATTCTTCCTTCTCAGGTGACACGAAGTATGAATATTCTTCTGGTACCAGAGGATATTACTTCACAAGCAGAGAAGATATACACAATACCAGAATCTTACACACTTCTTGATATACAGAATGCTTCCCGTATCTTACAAAAAAACACTGATACCGATACATGGATCCTAGCCTCATCAGACCCCCTCTCACCAGAAACAAATATATCCTCTCAAATACAATCCCTTACCAGAAAAGAATTTTCATCGATCTCATTTTCTCCACAACAAGACCCCTATTTCATCCTTATGGATGATTCCACTGTATCGTATCTTTTTAGCGCACAGCAACGCCTTACAACACACCTTAACACATCATCAACTCCACTCCTCTATCCTTCATTCATTGGAGTAGAAAATGCATCAAGTACTGATATCTACACATACCAATCAACGGAATCAATCTCTCTTCCTTTTACTGCTATTACCTCTCTATACAGAAAAAACGACACATTTATTGTTCATCATGATGGAGTGCTGGAAACATACACTCCTCAAACAACAACTCATATTGCAACAACAACAGAAGCTCTCCTAGGACCAGATCAAAAAAAGATACTCATACATACTGATGACACATACCAGCTTTATTTCTTTGAACAAGACCTCGAAGCTCTTGATATAAAAGAAAAAGATCTTCTCCCCCTTGCTCTCCCTGAAAATACAGAGCACCTCTGGTGGTATGATCCCTATCACCTCATCATCCAAACAGAAGATGCAATTCTCTTCACAGAGATAAGTCATCATACTCCTTTGGTAACCTACACACTTGTTGATGAGCCCTTTGAAAAAGTCTTTTATAACCAACAAGAAAAGAGCCTCTTTTATACAAAGGGCTCTGATATATTTTTCCTTGATCTCACTATTATTACTCCATAATCTCTCTGTTCTTTCGATGAGAGATAAAAAGAATATACAGAGACACTACAAGACCTCCTAGCAGGTCAACAAATAAATCTCCCATCGTATCAGGTAAACTCCCTTGTAGATAGATTCCAAAAAGCTCTGTAACTCCAAATTCAAAGAATTCCCATAATACCCCTATAAAGGAGACAAATGAAAGAGAAATAATAAGAAGTTTCCCCCATTCTCGAATATGGTAGCTCTCAGCAAAGAAAGGCCCTAACAATAAGAAGAAGAGATATCCAACCCATCCACCTCCCAAGAAGTGCATGAGAATATCATACCATTCAATTGTCTCAAACCATCCAAACACTAAGGCAAGGATGTAGAGAATCAAAATAACGAGAAATGATACTACCGCGTACACAAAACGTATACCGTGAAAAATCATAAAATAATATTATCGCTTTGACCACTGTGGAGCTCGTCGAGCTTTCTTCAAACCGTACTTCTTACGTTCAACCATACGAGGGTCTCTGGTAAGATAACCAGCTTTTTTAAGTAATGGACGAAATTCAGGATTATGAAGTTCTAATGCTCGAGCAAGCCCATGACGAATTGCTTCAGCCTGAGCAGCAAGACCACTTCCTTCTACCTTTACGGTAACACGAATTGTTCCTAACACTGATACTTTCTCAAGGGGTGAACATGCAGCTTTACTATCTCGCAGAAGAGCAAAGTATTCTCCTAAGCTTTTCTCATTTACCTCGAAAAGATCCTTAGATGAAATATATGCTTCACAATCAGCATCCTTTTTTGTAATTGAAAAAATACGGACACGAGCAATTGCTGTCTTTCTTCGTCCAATCCCCTCAATATATGTTGTTTTACTTAATGAAGAACTCATAGTTATTTAGATTCAAATATCATTTGTTTCATTCGCTCCTTTCGTAATTTATTTTTAGGAAGCATGCTAGAAACAGCTCGACGGAGCACTTCTTCTTTTCCATGTTTCTCTACAATCTTGCTAAAGCTTTCTTTCTTCAAATGTCCAATCTGTGTGGTATGTGAATAGTATATCTTTGAATCCTTTTTCTTCCCAGTAATTTTAAGACCATTGATATTAGTAATGATAGCACGATCATTCCCTGCAAGTCGGGGATCATATGATGGGTCTTTTTTGCCTTGCAAAATAAGAGCAACATCACTTGCTACACGACCAAGACTTTTCCCTTTGCAATCTATAGTATAATCAGCCATATTATTGTTTTCCTTCTACGATAAGTTGTTCAATATTCTTTGGAACTTCTTCATAAGAATGAAATTCCATTACAAATGATCCTCGTCCCTGGGTAATTGATCGAAGCTTTGTTGCATAACCAAACATTTCAGATAGTGGAACACGAGCATCGATAACCTTCATCATACCCCGATCTGAAAGTTTCTCAATATGTCCTCTCTTTGAGCTGACATCTCCACTGACATCTCCAAGGTAATCTTCAGGAACAACAACTTGAATCTGCATGATAGGTTCCAAGAGTACCGGACTTCCGTGCTTTACTGCATCCTGAAGGGCCATAGAACCAGCAATCTTGAAGGCAGACTCAGATGAGTCAACATCATGGTATGATCCATCATACAATCGTACCTCAAGGTCAGTAATTCTGTATCCTGCGATAACACCTTTCTGAAGTGCCTCCTTGACTCCTTTTTCAACAGCAGGAATAAATTCTTGTGGAATAATACCTCCTTTAATTTCATTAATAAAGGTAAATCCTTCTCCTCTCTCAAGAGGTTTCATCTTAATCTTTACATGACCGTATTGTCCTTTACCACCTGACTGACGAATATACTTTCCTTCAGCATCAGCTGGTTTTTTAACTGTTTCTCGATATGAAACCTGAGGACGTCCAACATTTGCTTCAACCTGAAACTCTCTTTTCATACGATCAACAAGAATTTCAAGATGTAACTCTCCCATTCCTGAAATAATAGTTTCTCCTGTTTCTGGGTCAGATTCAATCTTAAAGGTAGGGTCTTCATCTGAAAGTCGTTTAAGAGCCATACCAAGTTTCTCTTGGTCACCCTTTGTCTTTGGCTCAATACGAAGACTGATAACAGGCTCTGGGAAAGTAATAGTTTCAAGAACGATGGGATTATCTGGATCACAGAGTGTATCTCCTGTTGAGGTACCCTTGAGTCCTACAATGGCTCCAAGATCCCCCGCATACATCTCATCAACGTCTTCTCTATGGTTTGAGTGCATACGTACAATACGTCCAATACGTTCTTGTGAATCTTTTGTTGCATTAAGAACGTAGGTACCTTTCTTAAGGACACCACTGTAAATTCTAAAATAGGTAAGGTTTCCAACAAATGGATCAGTTGCAACCTTAAAGGCCATTGCGCTCAATGGTTCATCATCTGAAGGAAGACGAATAATTTCTTCATCAGTGTCAGGATGTACTCCCTTTGTTGGTTTTAAGTCTTTAATATCAAGTGGAGATGGAAGGTAATCAATAACTGCATCCAAAAGAAGTTGTACTCCTTTGTTTTTCAATGCTGAACCACACAATACAGGAACAATAGTATTTTCAATAGTTCCTTTTCGAAGTGCTTTCTTAAGATCTTCAAGGGGAAGATCCTCTCCAGCAAGATAGCGTTCCATCAATGCTTCATCATGCTCAACAATTTTTTCAAGAAGAATTGATCGTTTTTCTTCAACAAGCGCTTTCATATCTTCTGGAATATCAATCTCAGAAACATCTTCTCCATGTTCTCCACCATATTGAAATGCTCTCTTTTCCAAAAGGTCAATAATACCACTGAACTGATCCTCTTCTCCAATAGGGAGCTGTAGCATAACAGCATGAGGTGTTAATCGTTCAACAATAGAATCAAATGATCTCTGGAAGCTTGCACCTGTTCTATCAAGTTTGTTAATAAAACAAACACGAGGAACATTATACTTGTCAGCTTGATGCCATACTGTTTCAGACTGTGGCTCAACACCAGCAACGCCATCAAATACGGTAACACCTCCATCAAGAACACGCAGTGAACGCTCTACCTCAGCGGTAAAGTCAACGTGACCTGGGGTATCAATAATGTTAATACGATGTTCATAGGCATCCTTTGCCTTCATTTTTTCTTCATCAGTTTCAAGCCCTCTACGTCGATACAATGGTGTCCAAAAACATGTCGTTGCCGCTGAAGTGATAGTAATACCACGTTCTCGTTCCTGCTCCATCCAGTCCATGATTGCAGCTCCTTCATGTACTTCCCCAAGTTTATGAGAAATTCCTGTATAAAAAAGAACACGTTCACTAACTGTCGTTTTTCCTGCATCGATATGAGCAATAATGCCAATATTTCTATATTTTTCTAATGGGTATAATCGTGACATAACAGTAATCTATTATCGGGCAAAATGAGCGAATGCACGGTTTGCTTCTGCCATTTTGTGAATTGTTTCTTTCTTTTTGATAGCCGACCCCTCTCCTTGAAATGCAGCCAAGAGTTCTTGTGCGAGCTTTTCTTCCATCGTTCGTCCTTTTCCACTGCGAGCAGCATCAATAATCCAGTTACATGCCAAAAAGAATTTTCGATCTTCACGAACTTCACGAGGAACCTGATAGTTTGCACCACCAACACGCTTTGAAACAACTTCAAAACGAGGTGACGCATTTTCAATTGCTTTGTTAAATACAACAAGTGGATCTGGTTGTTCTTTTGATATCAATCGTTTCAATGCTCCATAGACGATAGATTCAGCAACCGCTTTTTTTCCATCACCCATAATATAGTTGGTAAAGCGAGATACTGCCACACTTCCGTACTGTGTGTCAGGAGAGACTACTCGTCGTTGTGCCCGTTTCTTTCTCATATATTATTTCTTATCTTTTTTAACTCCATACTTACTTCGTTCCTGTTTTCGTCCTTCAACACCAGATGAGTCAAATCGTCCACGGACAACATGGTATCGAACACCAGGAAGGTCTTTTACTCGTCCTCCTCGAATCATAACAACAGAGTGTTCTTGAAGATTGTGTCCTTCTCCAGGGATATACGCACTCACCTCAGATCCGTTTGTTAATCGTACACGAGCAACTTTACGAAGTGCTGAGTTTGGTTTTTTTGGTGTTGTGGTAAAGACTTTCAAACAGACTCCTCTTTTGAAAGGAGATGATGAATATACTGGTTTGTTTGTAATCGTATTAAAATACATCCCCAATGCTGGTGATTTAGATTTCTTCGTTGTTTTCTTTCTTCCTTTTTTGACTAGTTGATGTATTGTCGGCATAGAAAATATGCAAAAATAAAAATCCACTTAATGGACCTTCCCCACTATATCAAAGACACTCATATATTGTCAACGTCATATCCCTGTTAATACTGAAAAAATGGATGAAACGATCGGACTCAATAAAAACATCCCGATAAAGAGTGCGATAAGGAGTCCAAACATTCCCATGCGCCCAAATGCCATTGCTGCCTTTGGGAAAAGATCCCCTAAAATCTTTGAACCATCAAGTGGTGGAATAGGGATAAGATTAAAGAGCGCAAGAAACAAATTCACATAGACAACAAACCCTAGCAAACTGATAACCAACTCATCAAGCCCAAGAGTCCCTCCAATACGAACCGCAAGAGCAAGAACCACCGCAATAGCTATATTTGAAAGAGGACCAGCAGCCGCAACCTTTAAAGATCCTCGTTTCTGATCACTGAGTGCCTGAGGGTTGTAGGGAACAGGTTTTGCCCATCCAATAAATGCACCTGAGGTAAACAAAAGAAGAAGCGGAAGAAGAACTGTACCAAATAGATCAAGATGAGCAAACGGATTTAACGTTAAACGTCCTGCATGAAATGCAGTTCTATCTCCTAAACGAAATGCCATGTATGCATGTGCATACTCATGAAATACCGCAGAGAGTACGATAACAATATATAAAAAAAGAATATATCCAATATCCATATCTATACTATACGTTTCAGCTTACGGTAACACAACCCATTGAGCTGCCTGAGATACTGGTGTTGCCCCAACATCTAACATATATGAAGATGCTTTCTCTGGATAGGAAAACGTAAAAGAAAGTCTATAGGTGTCTGATGCAATCTCAACACGACGAATCGTTCCATCATCATTCACATACACATACCAGGGAGTTTGTTGTAGTGCTGAATAGACAAATTCTTCTCCCTCCCCTATCAATGACAACCACAGGGTATCAACAAGCCCTCGAGATGGTAGTGTACGATAGACTCTCACCCCAATACGATCCTTACTTTCTTCTCGTTCAATAGAAAGAGCTCCTGGCTCATTAAGGGCACGAAAGAGTGCATCTCCAATAACTCCATTAAGTGAGAAAAGAAACTTCATATGAGAAAGAATAGGATAGACACCAAGATACCGCAGGGATTCTTCACCTCCAGGATAGGCTCCCTCAAGCACAATCCATCGAGATACTGCATCACGAGCAATCCCTGTATCAAAGTTCATAAATACGCTACCCTCCTCATCAGCAAGCATTTCTCCTTCCCATGTAGTAGAACCCTTTTGAACAGAAATAGAAAAAAGACCAGAAGAATATTCACGAACATCCCCTGATACTTCAATTGCATGTCCTGGAATATCTCCTTGAAAAGAAAATGATACACGCGGTGAAGAAAAAAGGTTCTCGTATGCATTCATAACAACAATTCGAGGATTATTTGCATACAACACCCACATAACAACAATACCTCCAATAAGTATTGTTCCAAGTATCATCCATACTGCAACACGTTTTTTATGATAAATGAAATATCGTGCAAGCCTTCCAAACAATGAAATTTGTTCTTTTTCAACAACAACATCGGATACACTATGAATTGCTGTATTTGAAAATCCAGGAGACACTACTCCTTTCTCCCAGAATTCATCAGGAGCACGTCCCGAAACATACACCTCATCAAATCCAGTCTCAATGTCATCAACACTATATCCTTCCCGAACAAGGTGTTCGATAATAATGGAACGTCGATGCCCCGCATGAATAAGTGAAAGAATGCGATCTATAAGACGTGTGTTCATAGATATGAAATACCCATCATGTTACGAACCTTCTTTGCAATCTCTTCAGTATAGCTGCATGCCTCAGCAGTTCCTTC
Source organism: Candidatus Paceibacter sp. (assembly GCA_020724905.1). Taxonomy (GTDB): domain Bacteria; phylum Patescibacteriota; class Minisyncoccia; order UBA6257; family JAGOQP01; genus DYGB01. The sequence goes on from DYGB01000006.1 coordinate 21,615, forward strand.
TCGAAGGATAGTCTCCACAAGGTCTGCATCTTTTTCATACACTGCACGTTTTTCTCGAAATGGAGTAAGGAGAGTTTCAAGCACACCAATGAGTCGTTTCTTTATCACTACATCCCCAAGTCCTCCCTTTCTGTACTGCTCTTTTAACTCAGCAACCCCCTCTTTATCAGGATCAAATGCATCTAGATAAGAAAAGACAGCATTCCCTTCAACAGTACCAGGGTCAGATACCTGTATATGTGCAGGATCAGTATACATAGCCATTACTTTCTCCTCTACAACCTTGGAAGGATCAGAAAGAAATATAGCGTTTCCAAGAGATTTACTCATCTTTGCTGTTCCATCAATCCCCACAAGACGTGGAGTTTTTGAAATAATAGCCTTTATAGGAGAAAATGTTTCTCCATAGAGTGCATTAAATTTTTTCACAATATCATTCGCTTGTTCAATAAGGGGTTCTTGATCAGAACCAACAGGAACACGAGTAGCTCCAAAAGCTAAAATATCAGCTGCTTGATGTACAGGATGAGCAAGAAATCCAAGTGGAACTGATGCTCCAAATCCCTTATCTTTCATTTCTGTCTTTATCGTTGGATTATGCTGTAACTGCGCAACACTCACTAAGTTCATAAAATAAATAGCAAGTTCAGCAATAGCAGGAATAGCAGACTGCACACAAATTGTTGTTTTCGCAGGATCAATTCCAACAGAAAGATAATCAAGAACGACATCTCGTACATTCTCTTTAATTGCCTGTGGATCTCCTGCGTGTGATGCGAGTGCCTGTATATCAGCAACCAATACAAATCGACGATCATAACTAGGATCATCTTGAATCGTAACACGTTCTTGTAAAGACCCTACAAGATGTCCTAAATGAAGTTTTCCTGTAGGTCTATCTCCTGTTAAGAGTATGTTTTGTTCCTGTTTCATACTGTTTTAAGTATATCATGAAATATAAAATACCTCATAAATACATGTAATAAGTTCAAGACCTTGGAACCATATCAATCGGTGAGCGAAGCTCAATTC
>DYGB01000007.1 GCA_020724905.1 Candidatus Paceibacter sp.
AGCTTTTCTTTTTTTTCTCCTTGAGGAGACTGTATTCGAGCAAGGTTAGAAAGATGCTCTATATCAATATCGGGCATATAGAGCATCGTATCACACCCCTTTGCCTGATGAAAGTTTCTTGAGAAATACTTCCTCATCCCAAAGCTCAATCCCTTTCTCTTGTGCTTTTGTATATTTTGACCCTGGAGAGTCCCCATGTATAAGAACATCTACTGAATCGGTAACATCAGAAACCACTCTCCCCCCTTCTGATTGAATACGCTCTTTAACACCTTGTCGTGAAAAAGAAGACAGTGTTCCGGTTACACAAAAGACCATTCCTTTAAAAACTCCTTTCTCTTGAGGAAGTGGAGTGAGATAAACCCCTTCTTCTTGAAGATCATCTATCATCTTCATATGTTTTTTATCCAAAAACCATGTATAAATCTCTTCAGATACGATATCCCCAATATCTTCAAGTTCAGACAACGCTTCTTTCGTATGTGATTGTATACAGAGATACATATCTTGTGGAGTATCTGCTCCCTCACACATTCGAGCAAGCGTTTGAGCTGTTTGTATCCCTACATGAGGTATTCCCAGTGCGTATAGAAATCGATCACTTCGTACTACTTTTTTCTTTTCTATTTCTTTTATGATGTTGCGAGCTGAAAGCTCTCCAAACCCTTCTAGTTGTGCAATATCCCCTTCTTTGAGACGGAAGATATCAGCGATAGTGGTGATAAGTCCTTCTGTATAAAATCGTTCTATTACTTTTTTTCCAAGACCTTGTATGTTAAATGCTTCTCGAGATACTGCATGAATCATCTTTTGTACTTGCTGTGCACTACAGGATGGATTTGAACATCGAATATAGACCCCATCTTTTTTAAGAGGAGACCCGTCTATAGGACATACCTTTGGAATAGTAATGGATGTTTCTGATCCATCTCGAAGATCCTCTATAACCTCTAGAATTTTAGGAATAACATCCCCTGAGCGTGTAATGACGACACTATCACCTTTCTTTACCCCAAGTCGTTCTATTTCATCAAAGTTATGTAATGTCGCATGTGACACTCTCACTCCTCCTAGTGATACAGGATCAAGTACTGCGACAGGGGTAATAACACCTGTTCGCCCAATCTGATAGGTAACGTCTTTTATTTTTGTTACTGCCTGTTTTGGAGAAAATTTGTATGCAATTGCAGCTCGAGGGGCCTTCCCTACTATCCCAGCTTTCTCAAATAGCGCAGTATCGTTAACAATGACCACAATTCCATCAACTTCATAGGGTAAGCTATCTCGTTTTTTCTCCCACTTATTACGAAACTCATCAACCTCCTCAAGAGAGGAGAGCGCCCTATTGTGTTCGTTGATAGCGCATCCCCATGAAGCAAGAACTTTGTGTTCCTCTTCATGAGTATGAATCGTATCAGGAAGCCCTAAAACAATATCGTATTGAAATGAACGAAGATCTCGTTGTGCAACAATTCCTGTATCCAGTTGACGAATAGATCCTGCAGCAAAGTTACGTGTATTTGCATACACTGGACTTCCCTCACGTTCTCGTTGTGCATTGATTCTTTTAAGTTCTTCTAAGGTCACATAGATTTCTCCTCGTATAATAACCTGAGAAGGAACTGGCCACGCGCCTAATTGTTCAAGATGTTTGGGAATATCTTGTATGAGCTTAATGTTTTCAGTCACATCTTCTCCGATGTACCCATCTCCCCGTGTGATGGCACGAACAAGGTTACCATCTGTATATTCAAGCTCTACTGCAAGACCATCTATTTTTAATTCAGCATAGAAAGGTTTTTCTTTTTTCTGAACTGACGTATGAAGATATGTTTCAACTCTCTTACACCATTCTTTCACTTCCTCAAAAGAAAAGGCATCATTAAAAGAAAGCATAGGATGCTGATGAGAAACCTTTCTAAACCCTTCAAGAACCTTCCCCCCTACTTTTTGAGTTGGAGAGTCACTTTCTTTACCATATTTCTTTTCAAGCGCCTCGAGTTCTTTTCGTAGTGCATCATATGCATCATCAGAAATCTGAGGATCATCAAAGGTGTGGTAGAGCTGTTGATGATAGGTAATAAGCTTACGCAGTGCATGTATGCGCTCTCTGTCTTTTTTCTCTGCCATAGTGTGTTTATAGCGTTATATCAAGTTTAAACGCACGAGAACTATTCCCTGCTGTTCCCACAGAACGAATTGAAGTTGTGTTTCCATCCACAGACGACGTTGTGGTATGTGAAGCACCATTTGAAAATGAAGGATCATCCACCCATCCAACAAATTCTCTGTAGAGTTCTTTTTCAATTCCTGCATCTGCTGCATAAATGGCTTTTCCAGAATTCACAATATCACGAGAAACACGAATTTTTTGAATTGAAAGATATCCTGCAATAGTTGTTACGCTTAACAAAATAGAACCCATGATAATAACAGAAAGAAGAATGGCTTGTCCTTTTTGTGATGCGAACTGTTTTTTAATTTCCATAGTAAATACGTGGTGTTATTGATGTTTGAAGATTAGTCTGTATTGGATCTAGGTCTTTGTATCGCACCTCTGTTGTAATAAAAACAAGAACACGCTCATTTCCACTTCCAAATGGAACTCTATCTGTTTCAAATCGTGCAATCGTTATGTTGCTATTATCTGTGGTAACAGGATATCCATTTCTTTCAATGACACCCCCTGAAAGCGCATAGGTTACCGTGCCCGTTGGTCCTTCAATCTTTATACTCCCTGCCCCTGTTTCTATTTGTCCCGGTTCTGCTGTTCGAATTTCACGACTCATCTGTTCAAGGGCAAGTGACGCTGAATCATTTGCCTCCATTAAAAGTAAAATAAGTTTTTGTCCTGAAACTGCTTGCACAAATCCACTTACTGCCATTGCAATAAAGATAGAAAAAATACCCAGAGCAACAAGTAGCTCTATAATACTTACCCCTGACTGATTATGTAGTAGTTTCTTCATAGCTGTATTAGAAGTTCTTCCACCAGTTATAAAAACGATCTTCAAGAACGACTTCAAAATTAGATCCTTTATCTCTCCAGGTTACCTCTGAGCGGACAACGATAACATCATCTCCTTCTTCAAAGTTAACTCTGATAATACGATTAAAGGCTCCTGATGAACCATACTTCATATTTACCGGTTGAGATGATGCGCATATCACTTGTGTTGGGTTAGTGGTTGCATAATCCACTCGATAACAAGCCCCACTAACAAGCCCGTCATTAAATGGTTCTGTTCTGTCAAAAAATTTGTTATCAACAAATTGTTTCATTATCTCTATCCCTTCTGTTGCTAGATACACGGCTGTATAGTTTTGTGCAGATACCGTATTGAGTGCAAATGAAGTCCTGAGAAGACCTAAAAATCCTGTAATGCTAATCAAGGTTACTGATAGTGCTACCATAACCTCAACTAATACCTGTCCTTTTTCTTTTGTATTCTTTTTTATGGACATGATTGAATAGCGCTTACTTGTCCTGCATTGTTAATCATAACTCCTGATGAAAGAGATCCTAATTCTATGGTAAAACAAGGATTTCCTGTTTCTCCCGCTTTCATATAGCTATACACCGTAAGGTAGGGAGGAACAAAAAGTACTGCATCAAAGTTTGGATCTACGATGTTAACATCATCAAGTTGAATTGTTGCTAGATTTACCTTATCTAGTGTTGGTTTACTCGTATAGTCTGGACATGGTCCAGCAGGAGCCCGTTGTCCAAATACCTGTATCGTATCACCAACAATTTCTATCCCTTGTGCACATATATTCCCACTTGTATATGATGCTAATACTGATGATCGTACTTTATATATTTCTGCTATAACTTTTCCTTGATCCCTGAAAAATGCAATATTCTCATCCGTACTACTGTTATACCCCAGCCCAAGAGCAGTGAAGGAAACAACGAGAAACAGCACCACCATGATTTCGATAAGCGTGAATGCGTCTTGTTTCTTGAGGTGTTTCATATACATACCTGAGGTTATACTCCGAGTAATGTATATAGTATATCAAAATATTGCTCAAGAAACACCGTCCCAAAGAAAAATATGACCCCTGCGGCAAGTATGAGTGATGGACCGAATGGTATTGCATCAGAGAGCCCTTTCTTTTTAAAAAACAACAGAGGTAAAACACCAATCATCCCAATAATAAAGGAAAAGAGAATAATAAGCCCTACATCAGGCCATCCAAAAAGCATCCCCAGAGCCCCAGCTAACTTCACATCCCCTACTCCCATTCCTCTCCCCCGAGTTACCAGTACAACAATTAAAAAGAAGAGTGCTGCCCCTAGTGCAGCAACACCATGATTGAATATTGCCCCTTCTATAACAGGAAACATACCTGCATACTTTCCTACAAACGAATCTCCAGAACTCAAAGGAAATACATCGAAAAAATGAATATATCCAGTCCAAATAACTCCAAGAATAAAAAGAAATGCATTAATACTATTTGGGATGACTTTCCAACGAAGATCAATAAGGAGTACTGCTCCACTTAAAAACCATACGCATATCCATATCAGTATTGCCCCCCATACTACAGAAACATCAACACCCCACGCAAGCGCATATACTGAGAAGAAATATCCAATCGCAACACTCATTACTCCTCCAAGAAGTTCAGCTAATGGGTATTGTAATGACAACTTATTTTGACATGTTCTACATTTTCCTCTTTGAAGTAAAAAACTCACCACAGGGATGAGTTCGTACCATACAAGGGTACGCCCACATCCTTCACAATGTGAGCGCCCTTGTATATATGTATATATGTTGCTGTTCTCTTCAGGATGATACCGTCGAGTAATAACATTAAGGAAGCTTCCAAGAGATATTCCAATCAAAAACAGGACTACATAAAAGAAACTATCCATTTAAACAGTGTTATCGAGTAAGACAATATGGATTTACCATACCATCAGGAAGTGATCCTCCATTTTCTGTTGCACAACTCTGTGTAGCGTTTGTACTGTAGTCAACGCCAGTTATCGGTGAAGTTGGAGCAGAACCAAGATCTCCTATCGCTGATGCATAATTCCCATGAGTTGTATAATACACCTCCTGCAATGCTTCAATTTTCTGAAGATCAGCTTTGATACGAGCAGAGTTTGCAGCATCACGAAACTGTCCAGATCCTACCAAAAAGATACCAGCAAGTACTGCGATGATACCAACAACAATCATAATTTCGACCAATGTAAATCCTTTTGTGTTTTTTATAGTAACCATATAATTTGTATTAGTATATCAATGTTTTATTAAAAAGTGAATGTTTGTGCAAGATTGTAGATAGGACTCAGAATTGCAGCAAAGAGTAGTGCTACTAGTATACCCATACCGATAATAAGAATTGGCTGTAATAGTTCTGAAAGATTGTTCATCATATCATTCACCTCTCTCTCATAAAAATCAGCAACGCGAAGCATCATATCATCAACTCGTCCTGTTGTTTCCCCTACTGCTGTCATCTGCCCTACCATAGCAGGAAAGTATTTTTCTTGACGAAGTAATAAATCAGAGAAGAGCCCCCCCTCACGTACTCCCTGAGCAATGTTTTGAAACAGTTCAAGATAGACTGCATTGTTTATCGTATTCCCTGCAACTTCAATGGCTTGCGTGAGAGGAATACCTCCTTTGATAAGAACACTAAAGGACTGTGCAAATCGAGTAATATAGAGTTTTTGAAATAGATTTCCAAATACAGGAAGTTGCAAGATAATCTGTCCCCACACTGCTTTTCCTTCACTGCTCTTGAAGTAGTCTGTGATAACAAAAGCAATAACTCCAATGATAGCAACAACCACCCACCACCACTGTGCGATAAATCCTCCTGTTGAAAAGATAATTTCACTTATCAGAGGTAATTCTGCTTGAGATTCAGCAAACACTGCTTCAATTTTAGGAAAGACCACAACCACCATAATACCTCCAACAATAATAAAGAGTCCCACAAGAATAAGTGGATAAATCATAGAACTCATGATACGTGATTTCCACTGTGCTTCTTTTTCTAAATATCCAGCTAGAAAGGTTAGCGCCTCCTCAAGTCTTCCTGTTACCTCTGCTGAACGAATCATGCTCACAAAGAAATCAGAAAATACTGGTTTCTGTCTTTCAAGTGCTTGAGAAAGAGCAAGTCCTGATTCAACATCTTGAGCTAACTGATAGACAATAGTTTGTAGTTGTTCATTCTTTGTCTGTTTGTAGAGTGAACGAAGTGCATTGCTGAGTGGTAGCTCTGATTCAATCAACGTTGCAAGTTGACGAGTAAAAATCATTAGGTCTTTTGATTTCACTCTGTTAAAAAACCGAGATAATCGTTCTATAACACCTATATTTTTAGGTTCTTCAATACTTAATACAAATAAGTCGTGTCTTTGAAGAATAGCAATAGCACGCTCTTTTGAAGGAGCTTCAACATATCCTACTTGCATCTCCCCTGTTTTGCTTCGTGCTTTGTATTTGAATTTCATAGTTATGTCTTATCAACTAAAATGCTCAATTCTGATGGATTGGTTGAATACAGCATTGCCTCTTCCATACTCACTTCTCGACGCCCCACAAGATCTGCTAGAGAACGATTCAATGTCATCATCCCCTCTTGCGTATTTGTTTCAATAACCAAATCAATCTGATATGTTTTTCTTTCTCGAATGAGATTTCTAATAGCAGGGTTTGCAATCATCACCTCACAAGCTGGAAGACGTCCTCCATCAACACGTGGAATAAGTCGTTCAGAAACAATTCCTGCAAGTGTTGCAGCAAGCTGAGATGCAATCTGGTTTTGTTGCTGTGAAGGGAAACTGTCGATAATACGATCAATGGTTTGAGATGCTGAGTTGGTGTGTAGTGTTGAGAATACTAAATGCCCTGTTTCAGCTGCAGTCAACGCAGTTGCGATAGATTCAGCATCACGCATTTCACCCACCATGATAACATCGGGGTCTTGTCGAAGAACTGACTTGAGTGCTCGATCAAAACTTTCTGTATCAATTTCAACCTCTCGTTGTGATACGATGCTACGATCCTGCACAAACATATATTCGATAGGATCTTCAATGGTAATAATATGTTCTGTTCGTGTGTGATTTATTTCATCAAGAAGTGCAGCCAACGTTGTTGATTTTCCATGTCCTGCTGGCCCTACCACCAAAAAGAATCCTTGAGACAATTTTGTGAAATCATGTAGTACCGGAGGAAGTTTTAATTCCTCAATTGTTCGTACATGTGCAGGGATTAAACGAAGTGCAGCTGAAAGATTTCCTCTCTGAAAATACGCATTTACACGAAACCGAGCCTTGTCCTCAAAGGTATATGAAAAATCTATCTCTTTTGCTGTAAGAATACGTTTCTGTTGTTCTTCGTTGAGTAATGCCATTACCAACCCTTGTGCATCTTTTGGGGTTGTAATTGGGTATGAAGTAAGAGGAACCAATCGTCCATCAACACGAAGTGTTGGATGTCTTCCAACTGCAACGTGAAGATCTGATGCATCTTGACGAGCACATGCTAAAAGAAGTTCATGTATCTGTTTTTTATAATCTAGTTCCATATATAGCTAGTATACACAAAATCCTTTAAAAATTATAACTCTTCTGTCTCACGAAGTACCGCTTCAATAGAAACAAGTCCTCGTGCTGCTTTTGCAATACCATCCTGACGCATCGTAATCATACGTTGATCACGAGCTTCTTTAATAAGGGCTGCTTCATCAATTCCTTTCTGAGCAATTAAAGCTTCAAGGTTTCGTGTCATTTCAAGAACTTCAAAGAGTGCAATACGTCCTGAAATACCCTTTCCATTACATGCACTACATCCTTTTGCCTCATACACCTTCCACTCTTGCTCTATGCCTAATTTCTTTCGCTCTTCCTCTGAAAGATGAGCGAGTTCCTTTTCTACTTCTTCTCGAAGTGATGGTTCAATTTCTTTTTCTTCCTTACATTCCTGACAGAGTCGTGGAACAAGTCGTTGTGCCATCATGAGGGTAAGGGCTGCAGGAAGCAAAAACTGAGCAACGCCCATGTCGATAAGACGAGGAATAACACCAATTGCATTATTCGTATGCAAGGTTGAAAGCACAATATGTCCTGTAAGGGCAGCATGGACAGAAAGTCCTGCTGTTTCATTGTCACGAATTTCTCCAATCATGATGGTATCAGGGTCCTGACGCAATATCTGTCTAAGCCCTGAAGCAAAATCATATCCAATTTCAGGATGCACCTGTGATTGGTTCAGACCGTCCATGTAGTATTCAACAGGATCTTCAAGACTCACAATATTGGATTCATCATTATTTAACTCTTGCATCAATGCATACAGTGTTGTGGTCTTCCCTGATCCGGTAGGTCCTGTGATAAGAATCATTCCATATGGTCTTTGTGTTGCTTTTTTGACTCGTTCTTCATTTGATCCAAGAAGCCCTAAGTCTTCAAGTCCTCGAAGCCCCACAAGAGGATCAAGTACACGAATTGCCACCTTCTCCCCTACTGGTGTTGGGAATGTCGCAACACGAAAATCTATATCACGTCCCATCAGAACTGAACGAAATCTTCCATCTTGTGGAATACGCGTCTCATCAATTTTTAAATTAGAAAGCACTTTAATACGAGATACAATTGGTTGATGAAGTTCGATAGGCATTGAACTTACCTCCTTAAGATCTCCATCGATACGAAATCGTATACGAAGTCTATTTCGTTGTGGTTCGATATGTACGTCAGATGATTTTTGAAGTACTGCTTCTTTTAAGGTTGAGGCAACAATACGAATGATAGGGGCTTCATCCCCTGATGCCCCTGCTTCAAGCTGAATTGCTTTACTAGTAGTACTAAATTTCTTTGTTGAATATGCTGTTACTGCTTGTACTGCTTCACTCACCTCACTTCTGTATGGAGAGTATCGTCGAAGCATATCTTCCCAGAGAGACATAGGAATAATATAAATTCCTAAATTCAATCGTGACTGTTTTGCAATAAACTTAAGCGCATCCTGTGCCTTATTGTCATCTGGATGCACCATTCCTACAATGAGTGTAGAATCTTTCTTGTTGAGTGGAACAACGTAATAGTTTCGTACTGTTTCTTCAGGAACCAAAGGAAGAATATTATCAGGAATATCTTTGCTCTCAAATTTCTTATACGGAATTCCTAGTGTCTTACTCTTAATATCCCCCACGATATCCTCTGGAACAATTCTTCTTTCAAACAAAAGATCCTCTACACGTCGTCGTGCATAGGATGCTTCTTGTAATACTTTTTGAGCAGTTTCTTTATCAAGCGCATTGCGTTCAACAAGTCTGTCTATGAGAAGTTTATTCTCCATAGATTATTGAATACCAAATGGTTGTGTATTTCGAGATGTAGGAAGTGAAGGAAGTGGTACAAATTGTCGCTTATCACCAAATATTCCCCCTGAAGCAACATCATTAAGGGAAAAATCAAGACTACTTAACTCATCAAGAGATTCAAGTTGTACCGGGACAAACGCACTATCGATAAGATTAGGGTCAACAAAAAAGAGATAGTATGCTGCAACACCAATGCAGAGGAGAATAAGGAGTACTATTCCAAATCCAAACCATCCACCTCTCTGTTTTTGTTCTTCTTGTATAACAATTGCCATAGTTATTGTGTTACCTGATAGTAATTTTCAAATAATCCTTCCATTACGAGGAATGGAGTCTGACCTTCTCTTCTTTCAATACGAAGTGTGATAGCTTCAGGAACGAAGGGAATAATATTATTATCAATCTGTGTCATAAATTTCTTTACTCCTTCATAGGATCCTGCAACGCGAATATCTGAGGTAAATACACCAAGACTGTTTAGCGCAGGTGACTGAGATGATTTGTTTGGAGCAACGCTCATGGAGAGTGACTCCACATTTACATTTCCGAGTCGAGCAAGTCCTGCTACCTGTGCAACAACAAATCGAGGATCTTTCTTAAGAGGTAGGATACGAGACAATGTTTCTCGCGCATTTCCTACGCTTTCATATTGCTCCACCAATGATTGCATCTTTTGAGCAGAAAGAGTGTAGCGAGAAATTGCTTCTTTTTTTGAAAATACTTCTGCACGAATCTCCTGCACCATCTGATATGATTCTTTAATGAAAAAAGAATATACCATAATAGCCCCGATAACACAGGCAAGAGAAATGAATATAAATAAAGCTCTTTTTTTCATACTTATTGTACTATAGCGCTACGCTTGAGATTAATAGTAAATTCAATTCCCTCATCAGTTGTTTCTGAACGCTCAAGAACAACACTTTCAACATGTTCATCTGATCCTAGTATATTAAGCTGATTAACTAAGACATCATAACTAGGAGCAATCCCTTGTAGTGCTATACTCCCATCTTTAAAGTTTACTCGTGCTTCTTGTAGTGTTATTGATGTGTGCGTAATAGCTTCAAGAAACTCAGGGACAGTAGAAAGAGATGTTTCTTCACCAAAAAGCATCTGCACGTTATATATCTGAGAAAATAGATTAAAGACGTCTTCTTGTGCCTCTCCTCTAAATGTTTGATTGAGTGAAGCAAGCTCAGCATCAAGTGATTCTGATTCACTTATAAGATAGGGCATATACCCAAACTCAATTCCTGCAAAAACCACAATACTCACTGCAAACAAAACAATGGAGATGATAAGTATCCTCCATGGTCCTCGTGATACATATTGTGATGATTGTGCCATGTATATAATAAGTTACATCAATCCTCGAATCGCTAGTCCTGTTGCTAAAGAAAATCGTGTTTGAAGTTCAGGAAGCAACGCAGAAAGCTCAGAAGGTGTCGTAACATATAAAAATCCATTTCCAAGTACTACTGGGACCCCGAGTCTTTCCTCGGCATAGGGAACGATCCCTACAAGATTTGCCCCTCCCCCGACAACAAGAAATCGTTGCACGGGAACATGGAATGATTCTTCAAAATCTTTCTTTACCTTCTCTACTTCCTTCAGTATAGCATCTAAAAATGGCTTTTGTAATGTGGATAACTCGTATTCTCCTGTTCCTCCTAAAATTCCTTTTTGCTTTTTTAGTTCTTCAGCTCTTCGTGATTGTATTCCAAGTCCTTTTGCTATCGCAGTAGTAAGGGAGTCCCCTGCATAATCCGTCTGTGTATTATGTTTCAAAAATCCCTGATCAATAATGCTAATATTTGTTGACCGAGCTCCAATATCAATAATTCCTGTTGTTGTTTGATCACTTCCAACAAGTGAACGTGTGTAGGCAAGTGTTTCTACCTCAAGTGCTTTTAATTTTAGTCCTGCATTCTTGAAAATAGTTTTATAACTTTCTATGACACTGTGGGGAATAGCAATAAGAAGAATATATTGTTTGTTAAATCCATCCTCATCTTCTCGTTGCCCCACTCGCATCCAATCAACTGCTATTTCTGAGAGTGGGAGTGGAATGTGTTGTTTGATTTGAAATGGCATTGCCTTTTGTGTTTCATTCTCATCCATGAGCGGCATCTCAAGCAGTACGGTAAAAGAAGAAAATGAAGGAATCGATGCAACGACGTAGGACGTTGAAAAGTTTCCTTTTTTTAATAACAAAGAAAGTAGCTCTGTTGTTTCCTTTTCTGAAATTTTTAGAGCATTTGCCTGAATGACATTATTTGATCTTTCAAAATGTCCAAGCGTTTCGAGGAGCGCATAGTTATGAAGATGAGCAAACTCACCTTTCTTTTTTAATTCAACAATTTTTATGGATGTCGTTCCTATATCACATCCTAAAAATTCATGTTTCTGAGAAAAAAAATCGAATAGTCCCATACGTACCTTCATTATATCAATTCTTTCACACTATATCATAGATAGTTTATACTACCTATATGAAGATGGTATCATCTCTTCTTTTTCCTCCTCTCTGTATATGTTGTGAGCGATCACTATTTCAACAATCATCGTGGTTGTGTCCATTATGTTTCTCTCGTCTTGTATATAGGACTCATCCTTTTTGTATTCACTGTGGCACCTTCCCCTGTGCTTGTAAGCATCCTCATGTTATCTGGGCTCCTCTTGTATATGAAGAACCAACACGATCTCTTATTCACGCGTATAAATATAGAGGATATGAGCACCTTGGATCATATCTTTCCTCTCTGTTTCTCTCATCATTCCCCTCGTCACTGTTTATTCCTTCTCCCGCTACTCTTGTCCCCGTTCCCCCGTTTTATACTAAACGTCTTACCCGTGCCTATGATCATACTGCTCTATTTGCTTCACATCTTTCAAAACATCTTTCACTTCCTCTCTTTTCTTCTCTTTCCCGTGTCCGCTATACCGTCCCCCAATCATCCCTTGTAACATCACATCAAAAAAGAGAGAATCTTTCCTCTGCATTTTCAATACAAGGAACCCTTCCCTCTTCTGTTATTTTTGTTGATGATGTTGTCACATCAGGCGCAACAATTGAAGCGTTAGAAAAAGAAGCTCGTCTTCATGGAGCGTCTTATATATATACGTATGCTATTGCCCTCGCACCAGACTTGAGAGAATCTGTACAACAAGAAAAATAACATAGAGGAATACCAAAAAGAATCCTTCGATAATATCGATACTATTTCTTGTTTTGATAAAAAATACTGCCAAAAATACATAGGCAACCATGAAGAGCGCTCCAAGTAAGAAGAGATCGTAATGAACAACCTCTATTGGATTAATAAGTGCAACCACTCCTATTACCCAGGTTGCATTTAGTAGCGCTGCTCCCAGTAAATTCCCTATCGATGATTGAGCTATTCCCTCTCGTACCGAACGAAGCCCAAATGAAAGTTCTGGAAGAGATGTTCCAATACCAATGATAAAAATTCCAATAAGAATTTCGGGAATGAAATAGGCAAACGCTATATTTTTAGACATAGAAACAATAAGTAGTGATGACCCTAACAGTGCTCCTGCAGCAACAATAAAAATCCCCAGAGCCTTGAGAAGTTCAAATAATGCTTTTTGTCTTTGTGTCTTTTTCTGTTCTATTTTTTTCAATTCAAATACTTTATCATCCCCTGCAATATGATTTGTATATGCTTGTGGTTTGTATCGATGAGAAGATCTCATGAAAAAGAGATACACAAAATGAAGAACAAATGCCCCAAGAAGAATTCCCCCATCAATTCGAGAGAGTCTTCCATCAAGAAGGAGGAGTACTGGAAGGGCTATAAGGGTAACATCAATCCATTTACTCTGAGAAAGGAATGCGCTCCCCTTCTTATCAAGCGTAATACCTTTCCCAAAAATAGCGACAAGCCCTAATACCAGTGTCATATGTACAATATTTGCTCCAATCATATTTCCCAGAGCAAGTGTTGAATCCCCCGAAAGTGCTGCACTCACCCCAACTGCAAGTTCGGGAAGTGTTGTTGCAAATGCCATTAAAACAAACGAGGTAACGAATTCTGATATTCCTAGCACGTATGATATTTTTGATATTGCCCGAACAACAAATACTCCTGATTTGATAAGAAGCCAGATACCCAGAGCAAGAAGTGCTATCCAAAGAATTATCATATATGCTTTCTATTATATCTATATTCACAATAAAGAGAAATAAAAATGAAGTATATAACCATATACTTCATTTTCTTCTGGCGGAGGGAGTGGGACTCGAACCCACAAGCCCCTTGCGGGGCGCTGGTTTTCAAGACCAGTGCCTTAGCCAATTCGGCGCATCCCTCCGATACAGAGGGTACATAAAAACTATAGATAAATCAATAGTAAAAAATAGGGGCTGTATACAACCAGCCCCTCACAAAAGAACACAATCCGGAGGATTATACCTATCTGTGGAAGCTCATGGGGGAGGTCATTACCATGAGCACCACCTCTATAAGAGTACAGATTATAAGTATACCTTGGGGGTACCTTTTATATCAAGAGTTGCAAAAAATTCTTCTCTCTACTACACTGTAATAGTTATTTTGAGGGCCCGTAGCTTAGTTGGTAGAGCGCCTCATTTGCAATGAGGAGGTCGTCGGTTCAAATCCGATCGGGTCCACCAGATTAAACTAATCTATACACATATCATCCCTTCTCTTTATTAAAGAGGGTTTGTACGTGTATATTAAAGTAAGTCGCATACCTACACATAGGTAGGTGTAAAAAATAAAACGTATGTCAAAACACAAACTTACATTGCCTTATTTGGCAAAAAATATTTCTATTGTTATTGGACTTGTATTAATTTGGCGTGGCATTTGGTATGTACTAGATGGACTTGATGTGTGGCTCTTTGGAGGGAATCATACATGGACAGGACTAATAGGTATTATTATCGGACTTATTATTTTGTATTTACCAGACAAAGATCTAAAAGAGATTGAAAAGTTATAAATATATTAATAGGAATTCTTAAGACTCCCCTCTTTATTGAGGTGGCATTTTATATATCTACTCCAGGAAAATTTTTTTATAGTTTATATCATGATTGAAAATCTTATTATCTTTATCCAATCAATTATTTCTGAATATGGAGCGTGGGGAGTTTTTCTTGCAACCCTCATCGAAGAAATTATTGCTCCTATTCCTTCTCCTTTAATATCCCTTGCAGCTGGTTTTTTTCTTCTTCCCATAGGAACCTCTTTTACAGAAGTTGCGCTTCAGGGAGCCCTTGTTATTGCCCTCCCTGTATCTATCGGTATTAGTATTGGGTCTGCTCTTGTTTATGCTCTTGGGTTTTTTGGTGGTAAGCCAGTTATTGAAAAAACTAAACAGTGGACTGGAATTAATTGGCAGGACATAGAGAAATCAGAAGAGCGATTCACTCGTGGAAAGGGCGATGAGGTCACCTTGTTTGTTTTACGAATGCTTCCCATACTACCTGGTGTTGCTATCTCAGGTTTTTGTGGAGTCATCCGTTATCCATTTAAGACATTTATTATTATTACCTCTCTTGGGTCATTTCTGAGAGCCTTTATATTGGGTATTGTTGGATGGCAGGTTGGAGAGGTTTATGCAACCTATGCTGATATGATTTCGGAATTTGAAAGATATATTCTATTGGGTCTTCTTTTATTACTCATTGTGTTTGGAGTGCGGTACGTTATTAAAAAGATTAAGCAAAAGAAGGTATAGCAATACATCTTCAATGTTCTAAGAAAAATCACCCCTAAGGGTGATTTTTTATTCTTCTTTTGTTTGGTAGAAGGAATCAAACAATTCCATCTGATCATTAAACTCTTTATTAAGGGTGTTTATCTGTTCCTTCTGTTCATTTAATTGTTCGATAAACATGTTAATTTCATAGTAATCCCCTATTCCTCTTTCTATCTTGTCTCGCACTAACATGAGAAGTTCATTTAAATCATTATGATATGAGATAAGCATACTAATAAGAGCTGTTCCCCTACTGATTGCAACCAATGCAGTCTCAGCAGCCTCTCGAGGTGAAATGTTTGGAACCTGTTTTGCCATCTCTTCAAGTCCAAGAGCAAGTTTTGTTGCCTCTTCTCGTGTTTGTCTATTCTTTTCTAACTGTTTGATAACAAGCTCAAGTGCTTCAACTCCCTTTCCTTCTCTTTCTAACTGTTGAATGGTATCAATAGCACCTTTTGTTTCTTCTATCGTTCCCACAATGTTTTGAGATGATTCTGAAGCATCAAGACGGGCTTCGTGAAAACTTGAGGGAACCTGATTATTAGATGCTGATGAGATGATAAATGAGAGAAATACAATGAGACAGATAGCAATAACAGAGAGTGCTATCCACCACAATTTCTTTGTCGACATACTATTGTTCATATCTTCCTAAGGGTACTACATTCGTTGCAAAAATCAAGAACGCGTGATACAGTTTTTGGGTACTTTTAGCGGGCGTCGTATAGTGGTTATTATACGGCCTTGCCAAGGCTGAGACGGCGGTTCGATTCCGCTCGCCCGCTCCAATCGTGGACCATACCGGACTTGAACCGGTCACCTTACCCATGCGAAGGGTACGCTCTACCAGATGAGCTAATGGCCCTCTATTTTATCACTACCCCCTCCTTTACATCCCCTTCTGGAGTAATGAGAATTGGATTTCCTTCTTCATTTGTTGCTGCAAGCAACATCCCCTGACTCTCATGTCCCATAAGCATACGTGGCTCTAAATTAGCTACAATAATAATCATTTTTCCTTCTAGTTCTTGGGCGGTATAGCTTTTTGCTATACCTGCGATAATTTGTCTTTTCTCTTCCCCAAGAGATACCTGAAGTTTTATTAGTTTTTCTGATTCCTCAATGCGCTCTGCTTTTTCAATGCGAGCTGTTTTTAATTCTACTGAAGCGAATGTATTAAATTGAATCATATAGTTTTATACTTTATATTTTTTTCTCATTTTTTTTTCAATCCCCTCCTCCCATTCATTCTTTTTCTCTTGGGCTTTTTCTTCTTTCTCTTTGAGCTCTGCATCGGAAAGCGCATGCAGTTCCTGAGCTTTTTTCAAAAGATATTTTTTTGTGTTACGAGATGGATCATCAAGAATATCTTCTAGGAGAACAGAGAAAATCATTCCCATACGAGGTCCTGGAGAAAATCCTTCTTTGATAAGGTCACTCCCATCAATAGCAAGCATTTTAGGAGACAGAGGGTCTCTACGAACTTTTTCAATCATGAAGCGAAGATGGCGAAGTTTATAGGGGATTGCTTTAGGGACCCCTGAACCAATACGGTCTGCTTCACGTATCTTCATTAAATCATCAATGTAGTCTGCTCCTACTCTACTAAGAAATCTCCTAACCCCTGCTTCACTCACCTCTCCCACGTTATAATAAAACAGATGATGACGAACGAGGTGTACCACATGATCTGTATCTTTTTTTGAAAACCCGAGACGTTTCATAATTTCTCGAGTCATCTTTGCTCCCACCACCTCATGATTATAGAATGTTGCTTGCTCACCTTCTCCTTCTTTTGTTCGAGGTTTTCCTACATCATGCAAAAGTGCTCCAAGACGAATAGGAAGTTCATAATTCTTTTCTGCTGTGTAATCTAATGCTCGAAGATTATGTTCCCATACGGTATAAATATGGTGCTTGTTTTGGTCTACTCCTACTCCCTCAAGAAGTTCTGGAACAATGTGTTCTAAAAGCCCATAGATTCGAAGCGCTTCAACGCCCCATGCAGCCTTAGAGGTACGAAGTATTTTTACAAACTCATCTCTAATACGTTCCTTTGCAATATGAGCAAGAAGTGGAGCTTCCTTTACAAGAGCTTTTTGAGTTTCCTCTTCTATCTGAACATCAAGTTGAGAAGCAAAACGAACTGCTCGCATCATACGAAGTGCATCTTCTCTAAATCGTTCCCCCGCATCCCCAACACAACGAAGAATAGAGTTGGAAAGATCTTCTTTTCCTTTGTAGGGGTCTTTAAATACAATAGTGTCCCCTTCTATCCGTGCTGCTATCGCATTCATGGTAAAGTCTCTTCGAGATAAATCATCTTCTATCGTATCTGCAAACGATATTTCATCAGGACGTCTAAAATCAGAATAGGTTGATTCTGTTCGATACGTCGTTACTTCAACGATAGGGAATTGCTCATGTTCTGTTTTCACCCCTACCGTTCCAAAGTTATTCTCATACACACTATCAGGAAATACCTTGAGAATATCATCTGGACGAGCACTCGTTGCAATATCCCAATCGTGTGGTTCTTTTTTGTTAATAAGGTCACGAACACAACCGCCAACAAAATACGCTTCATGGCCTGCGTCTTCTAACCTCTGATATATGTCATAGACTTCTTGGGGAATATCCTTGATATCGTTCATAGAGTTATTGTACGTAAAGAGGCCAAACAACACAAATATTGCTTTTTAGTTCAATACTGGTACAGTATTGAATGTTACGTCTCCGTGGTGAAATGGATATCACAGCGGTCTTCGGAACCGCTATTGGGGGTTCGAATCCCTCCGGAGACACAAAAAAGGGAGCAGATATTCTACTCCCTAAACCTTAGAATGCAAATGTTATTTCACTGAACACTTGTTCAGTGTTTAGATCGTAATAACATTTTACAAAGCTGTCCTTGCCATACACGTAGGTAAGACCAATACTTCCATAAAACTCGGCATCATATTCTTTGCGAGCAACCTGATCAGTTGTCACCCAGAAATGTAGATCATCTGTAAGCTCTGCCTTTGCCCTTCCAAGAAGATACGCGTCACCAGACTCAGTATCTTTTGTAACGCCGATATCAAATGACATAATAGATACTCGAGGAGAGTTAAAGACAAAGGACCAACCGACGTTGTGCATATATGTTGCGCGAGCTCCATATATAGAAACAGATGCTGTATATTTTTCCCCAAAATATGCAACCTCTGCACTTATGTTGTTATCAAGAAATGATTTCGATAATGATATGCCGGGAAGATACACTGCAAAGATATCAAATGCTATTGGATACCCTATTGTTTCTAATCCTCGTGGGCCAGGGAATGACCACCACATAGGATTTAAGAATCTTCCTACTCTAGTAGTAAAGGTGGTTCCAAGTAGATTATCTGCTTGGAAATATGCAGATTGCAATCCTGCGAGAAGTCCGTATTCAATAGAGACGGTTCCTTCTTCATGAGATGCAACAACTTTCACGCGTGCTCTGGTAAGAGCAAATTCGTTACTTGTTGTATCGGTAGGAACTGACATTCCAGTATACCCCGAAATGTTGATATCTTGAGCTACGAAAATGGTTGATACAAATAATACAATAAGTATTAATCGTTTCATGTCTATACCTTTTGTTTTGTTATTAAATTGTAATGTTCTATATGTATATTATACACCTAATATCATCATTTGTCAATATATCACGGTAATGTGCACACACATATGGCGGTTTTTCATATAATGAGAGTATGAGTATTTC
>DYGB01000008.1 GCA_020724905.1 Candidatus Paceibacter sp.
TGCCATATGATGCATCATATATCAGAGAGTGGTTCCAAGGTATTGAACCATAACATGATACTTGACTTTTTATTCTATTCGTGTATAATACGTGTGTTGAGTGAGACGTAATGTGTATCCTTTTATTAGGAAATACATTCCTTCTTTTTACTGCCCCCCTTTTTAAGGGGGGCAGTTTTTGTATCTTGTGTTTTTTGATATACTAATATGGGTGGCGATGAGCACTCACTCAATAACAAAAAAGGAGGTCACCGTCGTCACCCACTAAAAATTCTTTTCAGACATGAAGAGAATTTTTTTATGTATGATTATGATTTATGCACACTTCTTCATTTCTTTTTTTTATTTATTTTCTTATAATAAAGATAGACCTGCGTAACATTTCTTTTGTGTCGTCGACAAAAGAATGCTTACTAATATAAAATGGTATATCTGTGTAGTAACTCTACACGCATACTATGCCAGCAAAAAAGAAAGTTGCAAAAAAGAAGCCAGCTAAGAAAGTTGCAAAGAAGAAGGTTGCAAAGAAACCAGCTAAGAGAAAGGCAGTAAAGAAAACGGCTAAAAAAGCAACTGCAAAAAAGAGCAAAAAGGCTACTAAAAAGCGAAAATAAGTAGTTTATATGCTTTAAAATCACCCTCTTTATGAGGGTGATTTTTTATGCTACCATGAGCATATGAGAATTACATTGTTAACAAAACAGGTTGATTTAGGTGATTCACTTAAATCATTTATCGAAGGTAAATTTTCACCGCTTTCAAAACAGTTACGTCGATTTGAAAAAGAAGGATCAGATCTTTTATTGCGTGTTGAGATTGCTCGCACAACACGACATCACAAGAAAGGAGAGGTATATTACATTGAGGCAGCTCTGCAGCTTCCTGGAAAATTATTACGTATAGAACATCATGATGAGAATATTCGAAAAGGAGTTACCGCTGCAAAAAATAGATTAAAGAAAGTTATTGTTGAACACGTAGAAAAAGAACAGAACATCGATCAGAAAAAGATACGATCCAAGAAATCAATTATATAATGTTACATTCATGAAATCATTTTTAGGCCGTCTTTTTTCACCTTCGACGGAACGTCGCTTTGCGCTTGATATTGAAAAAATTCATTCATATGCACAAGAGTTGCCTTCTCTTTCTAATGAGGCTCTAAAACAACGTGCAGAAGCTCTTCGTGCACGTGTGAAAGATGGAGAAGCACTTACCTCTCTTGTACATGAGGGGTTTGCGTTAGTACAAGAAGCTGCAGGACGAACATTGCAGCAACGTCATTATGATGTCCAGTTTATGGGTGGACTTACTCTCTTTGAAGGAAAGATTGCTGAAATGGCTACGGGAGAAGGAAAAACACTTGCTGCAACTGCTCCTGTGTTTGTTCATGGGTTAAGTGGGAAGGGAGTTCATGTTATTACCGTCAATGATTATCTTGCTCGTCGTGATGCAGTCTGGATGGGTCAGATCTATGATTTTTTAGGACTCTCTGTATCATGTTTGGTTCATGATGGTGCCTATATCTATGATCCTTCATGGGTAGGGGAAGATGAAAAAGAAGAGGATAGGCAGCGAGATGAAACAGGTTCATTCCGTGTACAACATGACTATCTTCGTCCAGTAAATCGTGCTGAAGCATATCAGGCTGATATTGTGTATGGAACTAATCATGAGTTTGGATTTGATTATCTTCGAGACAATCTTGCTACCAGCAGAGCACAGCAGGTACAAAGGGGTCATTATGTTGCTCTTATTGACGAGGTTGACTCTATTCTTATCGATGAGGCACGAACTCCTCTTATTATCTCAGCACCTGATGTTGAAGCTGCACAATACTACAAATCATTTGCTCAACTTGTTCCGAGTCTTGTTCGTGAAGAAGACTATGTGGTGGAAGAGAAGGTGCGGAGCGTTGATATTCTTGAGCCAGGGATAGAGAAAATTGAAAAAGCACTGGGTATTGAAAACTTATATGATGTTCAGAATATTCGACTCGCTCACTATCTTGAAGAGTCTTTAAAAGCACATGCGTTATTTCGAAGAGATCGACACTATGTGGTAAAGAATGGAGAGATTATTATTGTTGATGAGTTTACCGGGCGTCTTATGCCAGGGAGACGCTTTTCTGGAGGATTGCATCAAGCACTTGAAGCAAAAGAAGGAGTTCCTGTACAACAAGAGTCTCGTACCTTTGCTAATATCACGATTCAGAACTATTTTCGTTTGTATGAGGTTGTTGCTGGTATGACTGGAACGGCCGAAACATCTGCTGAAGAATTTCAGAAAGTGTATGGACTTGAAGTTATTAAAATCCCTACCAACAGACCGTTAATACGTAAAGATCTTGATGACAAGATATACAAGACAAAGGAAGCGAAATACAAAGCACTTGTTGAAGAGGTAAAGGATGCTGTTGCACGAAAACAACCCGTTCTTGTGGGAACAACATCTATTGATGAGAATGAATTACTCGCAGCTAAATTTTCTCATGCAGGAATTGCTCATGAAGTATTGAATGCAAAAAACCATGAGAGAGAAGGTGAAATTATCGCTCAGGCAGGACGTGCAGGACAGGTGACTTTAGCTACCAACCTTGCAGGACGAGGAGTTGACATTGTACTTGGAGGAAATCCTCCTGATGAAAAGGAGGCTCAGGATGTAAAAGATGCTGGAGGGTTGATGGTGATTGGAACACAACGAAATGATGCACGACGTATCGATAATCAGTTACGTGGTCGTTCTGGTCGTCAAGGAGATCCTGGAATGACACAATTTCTTCTTTCTCTTGAAGATGATTTGCTCCGTGTGTTTGGGGGAGAAAAGGTTCAAAATCTTATGACGACATTAAAAGTTCCTGAAGATGAAGCTATTGAATCTCCTTTTGTGTTAAGAATTATCAAAGAAGCTCAAAAGAAGGTGGAAGGGTTCCACTTTGATGCACGAAAACATGTGTTTGAATATGATACCGTGCTTGATAAGCAACGAACTGCTTTCTATCGAAGACGACAAGCTATCCTTGAACAGATTGAAAAAGGGGAGGTATCTGAGTTAATGCATATATTACTTGAAGGAGTTCTTTCTCGTTTTGCAGGCTCAGTGACTCAAGAGGAAGGTGAGGAAGACATTAAAAAGAGACTTATTGAGATGGGATTGTTTTCTCAGGAAAGTGATATAGATGAAGATACATTCAGTACTCTCCTCGAGGGAAAGATACCTCCGTCTCTTGAAAAACGACTTGAAGATATTGTTGCTCAAGAACAAACAGGAAATAGGATTCTTGGAGCACTTGATTTGTTCTGGATGCATCACCTTGAGAACCTTGAAGCTCTTTTGGAGACGGTAAAGGTGAGGGCGTATGGGCAAAAAGATCCTCTTGTTGAGTATAAAAGAGAAAGCTACATTTTATTTCAAACACTTTTTGATGATGCTGAAACTATGGTTATTTCTCGTCTCTTTGCAGAATCATATATGAAAGAAAATATTCTCTCATTTGTTCGTCCAACACAACAGCAATCATCTCAACCTGTTCAGCAAAAGGTAGGGAGAAATGATCCTTGTTGGTGTGGGAGTGGAAAGAAATACAAGAAATGTCATGGGAAATAGATGTTTTTTTGTTGTATATATGTTATACTATAGCAATCAAAGGTAATATAAAGTAATTATTAATATACATATGAAAAAGGGGAAACGAAATTTTTTGGTAACGTTAGTCGTCATTCTTGTTATTGCTATCATCGCTATTGCATGGTGGGTAATTTCTCTTTTAAGCGGACCAACATATCATGCGGTCTATCTTAACACAGGAGATATTTATTTTGGTGAGCTTTCTACCTTCCCACGAACAACATTGAACAATGCATGGTATCTTCAACAAGACTTTGAAAATCAACAACTCGCTCTTGCATCATTTAAAAATGTTGTATGGGGTCCTGTAGGGGATATTCAGTTAAGTGAATCAAGTATTGTGTGGATGGCAGAAGTTTCACCTGACAGCCAGATTATTTCTATTCTTGAAGGACAGCAGCAACCACAACAGGGGCTACCACAAGAAGGAGCGTTGCCACAAGGGCAGGTTCCAGCACCAGCTCAGGACGCAGTTACACCTGACGTACAATAAGAGAGAGTGACATCGTATTTGTTTTAAAACTACCCCCTCAAAGGGGTAGTTTTTGTATGAGTATGAGATGTTTTAGGCAAGGACATTTGGCACTTTTGACTGTAGCATTTCGTTGGGAGTTTTTCCATCTAACCCGCAGTGCTCAAGGTTGTTGTAGTAGGTGTTCCAGTGCCGAAGTTTCCTTCTCAAATCAGGAGCTGAGTGAAACGTATGCTTCTGATAAAACTTCTCTTCATCTTCACGATGAGATCGCTCAACCGTACCATTCTGTGCTGGTTTGCCCTGGTCAATGAGGTAATGCACAATGCCCTGTTCATTGCACCATCGATCCAGAGGATGTATTGTTTTGACCGTCATATCAGAACGTTTGTTGGTCCCGAGGTAGTAGTTGGTGAAGGTGGTATGGTTGTCAGTCTTGAGTGCTCTGAGGGGATAGGGAAAGCGTTTCTGTACGATCTCCATCATGCGTATCGCATGATCAGTGGTTTGTTCATCAAACACCTCAAGATGTCTCCATCGTGATGCTGTATCAATAACGGTATATTGAAAATACCGCTTCCCTGCAATACGTCCTGGCACAAACTTCACATCCATTTCCAGAAGATCTCCTGGGTGACGTGTTGCTTTGAGATACGTATATTTCACTTTCTTCACTCGATACGCTCGTACCAACCCCTCCTGTTTGAGTATCTTGCCAATCGTACGAACGGGAACAGGAATTTCCTGTTTTGCAAGTTTCCAGTGAAGCTTCTGAGCACAGAGCCCTGTTTCTTTTCGCAGTGCAATGACCTCCTCTTTCACTCTGATGGGAGTTTCTCCGGGGGATGTCTTGGGCGCAGTACTCTGGGGAATGAGTCCTCTCATTCCCTGTTGCTCGTATGCCTTCTTCCATCGCTTGAGGCTCCGTATACTGTGTGGGCACACCTGTGCCACAGCAGTGAGTGTGAGCTTTTGGGTGATGATGGGTGCAAGCCATCTCCACCGTTCTTCTTGGGTTGTGTGAGCCATAGATATACACATGGGTTAATGATACAAGAAAGTGCCATATGTCTTTGCACATTAGAGAAATATTGACTTTTTTTGTAAATACATTATAATATAGGTATCTGTAAATTGATAACTAAATAACCTTAAAAGGAGGTTCGCATGAAACGAGTAGTATATACATTGATACTCTTCGTAATGTTTATCTCGGTAGAAGCTCAATGGAGTTTCTCCGAAGGTCAGTATGGTACAGGAATAAGTGGAAATATTTCCACGAGCAGTACCACTGCTACACACGGAACCATGTCGGGTGTCTTTACCCTTAATGGTACCGGAGAGGCAAATCCAGAATCACAGTATTATGTTATGGGAGAATTCAAGAAATCCTTTTCCTATGCTGCCGGAGATTTTCTTATGGCGGATCTTAAGTTAAAGAATTTAAGCGGCGCACAGGAAATAATGGTATCAATGTATGGAAAGATCTCGGGGGAATATATTCTCCTTGAATCACATACTATGAATTCTATATGGCATACATTTTCCGGAACACTTAATGCGAATGAATCTGTGAGTGAAATACTTTTCATTCTACAAACAATAGGAACTAGTGGGACAAGTGTTTCCGCTGAAGTATATATCGATAACATACGCATGCAATTTGGTGTAGGAGGTGAACCCACATTTGAAATGTGGGATTCCTTTGGAGATTCACTAACCGGTGTTGATGATGAAGAAACCCTTTATGAATTCGCTCTTCATCAGAATTATCCTAATCCATTTAACCCTTCTACGCAGATTAGTTATGAGATTCCTCAGTCTTCTGATGTTATGCTAAGTATATATTCAATACTTGGTCAGAAGATATCTGATCTTGTTGATACATATCAAATAGCCGGTAGACATACTATTAAGCTTGACGGAAGTTATCTTTCAAGTGGTATGTACATCTATACCTTGAAGGCAGGGGATAGGGTTTCAAGTAGAAGAATGCTCCTTGTAAAATAGTTTGTAAAATAGTTCTTTTTAAGCCCACTCTTTTTGAGTGGGTTTTTTCTTTACAAACTACTCAATTTGTTGTCTAGTATTGACTTTTTTCTGATTTATGTGGTATAATCACGGCAGGTAGATGTTTTAAAATAGAATAAAAAACAAAACGAAAGGAGAAAAAGATGAAAGCATTAACACATTTATTACTTTTGGTAATAGGAATGTTGTTATCCATTTCTGCTCAACCAACTACTCCTACTGGACTTTCCCATTCCGTTGCATTAGATGGATCATCCATTTTATTATCGTGGGATGATAATGCAGATGAGGATGGGTATATCCTTAGACATACCTGGATCGTTGATGATCCAGAGGGCCCAAATCCTCAGCCTGGGGTCTTTTATCTTGATAGTAATATTACTGAATTCGAATACAGCTTGGCAAAAGAAGGAGAGAAATATAGTTTTCAACTGTCTGCATATAATGGAGATGGTGAAAGTGATTATGCTTCTCTTGTTGTTGTTTCCACCCCACGCGTTGAAGTAACACAGTCTGGTGAATCAATGACTGTAACATGGGATAAAATTATCGGAGCTCAGATGTATGAGGTTTCAATTGGTGTCGTTACGAAACGTAATACCACTGGACCTAGCATATACCATACTACTGATAATTATTTATTTTCTGCAGCTAACTGTGGATATCCCTATCGAGTATTTGTTAGTGTCATTGGGGAAGATTTTCCTCAAAGTTTCATTAATAAAGAACCTGTATGGATTTTTATTGATTGTGATATTGATCAGGATCCACCCTTGGCTCCAACAAATCTTAAGGTAATGTATACTCAAAAAGGAGCACTTCTTCGTTGGGATGATAATTCTGACAATGAGGAAGGATTTTGGATAAATAAGGTGGTACAAAGATCTGGCGCACCTTCTACGAGGGGATGGATACATGTTTCTGCTTCAAAAGAAGAATATCTTGATGAGGATGTTCTTTATGGATCTATGTATTCTTACACCATTTCTGCTTACAACGAAGGTGGATGGAGTTATCCCTCGCGGTATATGTATCAACACGCTCTTCCAGGAGTAGAGGTAATAAGTCTTGATTTGTATGATTCAAATAATATACGTATCGTTTGGATTGACACAATTGATTATATAAAGAAGGAATACTATCTTTTATACTGGTCTCCAGAAGATGAAGATGGGTTCTTCAATGTTGATAGTGTTAGCATTAATGCTGAAGCCGTTAATTTTCCGAGTGGATTTTGTGGAAAGAATTCTTTCTATATGACAAGTGTCTTCAGTATTAATGGAAAGCAATATGAAAGTCTTCCATCGGATACTGTATGGATTACTATCACAGATCCTAGTATTTGTGGAATAACTAACGTTGATGAAGAAACTCCTTATACATTCACCCTTCATCAAAACTATCCAAACCCATTTAATCCCTCCACAAGTATTAATTATAATATACCTTCAGCAGGACATGTTACATTGAAGGTATATGATGTCTTAGGAAGTAAGATAGAAACATTGGTTGATGATTTCCAAGAAATTGGAAATCACGTGGTTCAGTTCGATGGATCTTCTCTTCCTTCTAGTATCTATTTCTATACACTTGAAACACAGGCGTATAGAGAGACAAAAAAAATGATACTAGTGAAATAGAATAGTACTTTTTAAAAAAAGCCCGTTTATAACGGGCTTTTTCTTATAATACGATGATAGTGAGATTTTTCCCCAGAGCAGGACAAGGGGTTTCACAGGAGAAAGTATAGATGCCACGGGAAGGAGTATCTATGGATATTGAACCAGATCCATTGAGAATTGTTGCTTTTGAGAAGTATCCTTGAGCAGTTATATCAAAGGGTTGTTTTTGATTTGAGGTTACATTCATTTGAATACTATCTCCATGAGGGATTACCAATTCGTCTTGAGAGAATCCTTCCTGAGAAACAGCTATATCAAATACTCTTAGGAATGCATCACTTCCTTGGGAGAGAGGTAGTATTTTCTGAGGAGGTGTCATTTCTTTATTTTCATATCTCTCTTGCATTTCTTGGGTGATATGAGTTGCATTTGGACATGCGAGTACTGTTGCTGACGCCTCATCTGAGAATGCTGATCCTGATGAATTGTATGCTTCTATATAGTATGTGTAGGTGAGTCCACAGACAACATTTGTGTCTACATAGAGACGATCTGACATATCTTGTTGAAGTACGGTAAATTCACCAGTTCCTTCTCTTCGCGCTACAGAGAATAATGCTCGTGGTCCTGTATAGTCCCATCGTACATTAAGTTGTGTGTGAGATACTGATGTTGCATCAGTTATTTCTGGTGCAGAAGGTTTTTCCTGGGAAGGAATAATTGATGGGGCAGGAAGAGATGTTACTGTTTCAGTTACACGTTGAGGCGTTGTATCTTTTGAAGCAATAACATAGGCAAGTATTGCTACAACAATAATGAGAAGTATTCCTCCTATGATAAGTATTGTTTTTTTCATATATTAGTCGATAAGAAATCCTTGTGTACAATGCTTTATACCAACATCTATAGTTCTGAGAGCTGAACACTTTCTTCCTGTTTTGTATTGATTATCAAGACTAGATGGGAGGGTGCCACAGGTAGCAGTGTCAACATCCGATACCGTTGGATCGATATTGTATCCATAAAATCCTATTGTATATTCAGCAGGACATTTTGGTTGAAATGCTCCAGAATGAGATAGAGTGTTGGTGTCAGTGAGCGCAGTTAGTGTTCCTGTTGCATCATCAATTCGGTAGATAACATATCCATCAGCTGAGGCGTTTGGCCATGTAGCGGTGTACTCGTATGATCCAGAACGTACCTGGAAGTTAAGAGCGTTTTCTAGTACGGTTGGTGCAGTGATACAGTTTGAAGTTGTTCCAGAGTCTGCTGCCGAATAGTTGGAGATATATGGGCCACCGCCTACTCCATTAACAAAAGATCGAATGGTATAAGAATGAGAAGTTCCACATGATCGTCCAGTATCTGAGTATGAGTTCGTTCCTGTTGGTGCAACATATCCTCCATCTCGATAGACATAGTATCCACTTGCCCCAGCAGAAGTTGTCCATGAAACGTTAATTTGTGTTTGGGATACACCAGTTGCACTCACTCCCGTTGGGATTGGTGGGGTACAAGGATCACTAGGTACTGGAGTGGAAGTTCCTGGATTTGTTTCATTTCCTAATGCATCTCTTAATTTTCCACTGAAAGTATAGTTGGTGCCACAGGTAAGTCCTCCGATAAGTTGATCTTTTGCTGCGTACCATGTGTAGGCTCCTCCGTTAATAGAAATTCCGTATGGTGATGTATGGGGTCCTACATGAGCGTCGGATGCTGCTGAAAGAGAAACCATAATAGATGTTTGGTTATTTACTTGTCCTGTTACCGTTGGAGGATTTGGAGTTGGTGCTGTGTTATCTACCCGATATACTCCAGAACATGATGCTGAATTCCAGTTTCCAACGCTATCTCGTGCTCGTATACACAGATTCCATGATCCTGAAGTTGATTGAGCAGGAACTGTGCTTCCGTTGGTGAAGGTACTTGCTGCTGGTGTTGTTCCTGGGTCACATGAAGCACTCGTTGTCCAACAGTGACGTACATATGAAACACTACTTTGACTATCTGATACCGTTACTGTTGCTGTTGCATCAGCTGTTGACCATGTTGTTCGTGAAGGAGGGGAGAAGGTTGTTGTTTCTGGTCCTGTGGTGTCACACACAGAAGGGTCTGTGATGGTTTCTGTTACCGTATTTGATGCTGCTGACCATACTGGTGTGCCATGTTGATATGCAGCTTTTATGTAAAAAGAAGAGCTTCCACATACTGGCCATGGAAGGGAATAGGTAGTTGTATTTGCTGGGATATTTGTATCAACTGCTGTTCCATTAGATCTATAAAGACCATATCCAATTTCATTAGTCATGTTATTCCATGAAAATGATATTTGGGTTGGCGAGCTTAGTTGAGAACTAAGGGTTGGTGCAACAACACAAGGATATGTTGCTGTAGCGCCTGAAGAAACAATAGAAGAGGAGCCCCCTCCATTATATGATCGTACTCCAAAGGTATATGAAGTTCCACAACTAAGATCAGTAATGTATTTACTTGTCACATTTGCTCCTACCGCTGAATGGTATGTCCATGAACTTCCATTCCATTGATATATATAAAATCCACTTTCATTACTTGAATTATCGGTCCATGAAACTGTTTGTGCTGAATCTGAATTTGTAATAAGGGAAACGTTTGAAGGAGCTGTTGGGGTACATATTACAGTTGATCCTGTTGTAGAGGATTGGGAAGACGTACCACCACTTGCATTATACGCTGCTACTCCAAGGGTATATGAGGTTCCACATGAAAGTCCAGAAAATGTATACGTTGTTGTGTTTGCTCCCACTGTTGCTACTTGAACTCCATTTCGATACATTCTAAATCCTTCTTCATTACCTGAGTTATCGGTCCAGTATAATCGTATACTTGATTGTGTGAAATCAGTTCCTGTTGCACCAGAAGGAGCTGTTGGGGGAGGGCAAGCCATATTTGGCGTTATTGCGGATGCTTGTGAGGATGTTCCATTTCCATTAAATGCTGCAACCGATAATGTATATGATGTTCCACATGAGAGTCCAGTAAATGTATAGCTAGTTGCATTAACTGCTGTTGTGTCCACTAAGGCTCCATCTCTATACACTCTAAATCCATACTCATTACTAGAATTATCGGTCCAAGATAGCTGTATAGTGCTTGGTGGTGTTATAACTGTTACTGTTGCATTAGAAGGAGCTGTTGGAGGAGGACAGGCAGATGTTGTGAATGATGTTGATCCGGCATTTGTCTCGTTTCCTGCAGCATCACGTATTTTTCCATAAGCAGTATATGAATTTCCACACGAAAGACCACTAATTGATTGTGATGTTGAAGAAGACCATGAATAAGTACTTCCATTTGTTGAAACTCCATATGCTGTTGCAGAAAGCCCTGAAGCTGAATCATATCCAGATGAAACAGCAACGCTCGCAGAAGTTTGTGTAATAGAAGAAACACTTACTGTTGGAGGATTTGGTGTTGGTGCTGTTTTATCAACTTTATAGAGTCCATGTGAAACTGTCGTACTATTTCCTACTCCATCAACAGCAGTTACAAACCATGTCCATTGGCCTTCTGTTCCATGAGAATATGTTGTACCACTTACCGTAGCAGCTGATGGAGTACATGAAGCAGTAGTGGTAACACAACGCAGAAGAGATGAAATACCAGAAGGATCAGATGCTGTTACTGTTACCGAATAATCAGTATTACCCCAATCTCGTGAGGTAGGGGAGAGCGTTATAGTTGGACCAGTGCTATCACATGATCCAAGGGTTACACGGTATGATGCTGTAGATGAGGAACCCGATGAGTTATACGCATATACTTGAAGATCATACACCGCTTCACAAACAAGCCCTGAGAATGCATAGCTTGTAACATTTGCTCCAACATTGTTCCAGGTTCCAACTTGGGGATCTTTACTAACTCCATAGTACCGAACACTATACCCTGTTTCACCACTAACGTTTCCCCATGATAATGTAGCTGAAGTTGATGTGATACTTGAAGCTGAAAGCCCTGAAGGGGTACAAGGTATTGTGGTTATGGTTCTCGTGTTTGAAGCTGATGATGTCCCATAACTGTTATACGCTGTTACATAGTAACTATATGATGTACCACAGGTTCTTCCTGTGTGAGAATATGAAGTGGAAGATGTTGTTGTTATGAGTGCATCACTCATATACACTCTATATCCTGTTGCTCCTGATACTAAGTTCCATGAGAGAGAAACGCTTGTTTGTGTCGCTGAAGGAACATTGAGAGTTGGAGCTGCAGGAGCGGTTCCTCCTCCATCAGTTGAGTCGAGTGAGTCTACAAGATCTTTTGCATAGAGTGTTCCTGTGGGGATAATTATAAAAGACAAAAGAACGATGATAATGACCTTTAAGGCTGTGTGTCCGTGCATGATATGCATAATAAAATATAGTTTTATAATACCACACTATGTTTTCTGTAAAAAGCGTTATAAGTGAATATATCTATTACTAAAGAAAGTTTCTTTGTGTATACTAGATATATGAAAAAGATTATATCTTTTGGAAAGAAACTCTATGAGTTTATTTCTCAAGAACCAGTATTATTGTGTATTGTGTTTGGGGTCATTCTTTTTTTATTTGGACACGTTATTTCAGGTGACAGTCTTTTGTGGGGGTGGAATACTCCTGCTCATATTGTTCCTGTTACTGAGATGGTGGAATACATCTCTTCAGGGACACTTTCTGGGTATACACTGTCATGGTCAGGAGGGGTTCCTCTGTTTGTACTCTACCCTCCTCTTGTACATGCCTTAATTGCCCTGTTGTTTGTTGTGAGTCCACTTGGTTCTCTTGAGTTTTTCTTCTCTTTTGTTATTTTCCTTTCTCTTCCTCTGTATGTGATAAGTCTGTGGTATAGTACCAAGACATTTTTTGATAAAGGGGTGGGGAAGATGGCAATTCTTTTTTCCCTTATGTATGTGTTATTTCCTGGGAAATTGTATGTGTTGGGAATTGGAGCAACAGGAACATTTTTTATGGGATTTTTTAATGCAGTATGGGGGATTTCCTTTGCATTACTTGCTCTTGCATTTTTAAAGAAATTGTATGATGTTTCTGAGAAGAAAGAGAAAATACGATATAGCATCTTCTTTTCTTTCTTTGTTGCTCTCACCTTTCTTACTCATACTCTGAGTTTTATTGGGTTATTATTCTTTATTGTTCTCTTTTCTTTATTTCATGCAGAGATACGATCATTTCTGTATTCGTTAGGAGGGGGGATAGGAGCGTTTCTTCTTACTTCTTTTTTTGCTGTTCCTTTTTTCTCAAATCTTTGGTTAAGTTCAGGGCGAGCTCTTCGATTTGATCTTTTTGGAGGGAGTCCTTTTTTCTACACTTTTCCTTTTGATTTCTCGTTTTTAAGAGATTTTTCAGATACTTCGTTTAATTTGTGGGGAGCTGTGTTTTTGTTGTTTTTCCTTATTGGGGCATATCTGTCGGTAAAAGAAAAGAAGTATGATGGAGTCTTTTTCTGGATTATTGGAGCACTTATCTTTGGGACAACCTATGGAATTACCATGTTTCCGTCTCTTTCTATCCATTACTATCGTATGATGCCTTTTTTGCTTTCCTTTGCTCTCATGGTTGCCTCTTATGGTGTGGTTATACTGTGGAGACGATCAGGAGGGTATGTGAGAGGAGGTATCGGTCTTCTTGTCATTGCTCTTTTTTCTTCACTTCTTTTTTTCTCTTTTGATGTTGGGAGTGGGGAGAATACATTTAGTTCTCAGGGGCTGTTTTCTACCTATGAGAGTTCCTATTCACCTCAGAAAGAATCTTATGTTTATTATGAAGAAACTGAAAAGGTACTCTCATTTCTTGGAACACTCCCTGTACAGCGATTTTTTTCTGAATCATCATCGGTTTCAAATGCAGGGACGCCACACTATTTGATGAGTCTTTCTCCGCTTCTCTATGATCAGCCATCAGTCTTTGGATTGTTTGTTGAATCTTCTTCGCAGACTCCTTTTTTGGTTCCGTCTCTTGAGGGGATGATGGGATCTCGTGTCGAGTGGGGGGATGATCGACTCTCTGAGAAAATTACTTCATTTTTAGAGCAATCTCTTGAGACACATCTTAAACGGGTAGGGATGTTTGGTGTGTCACATTTAATAACAAGAGAGGGTTCTTTTGCTGATCGCCTCAATGAGTCTGATATGGTGAAGTCTGAGTTTTCAAATCAATACTACTCAGTATTTTCCCTTAAAGAGTATGCTCCGCTTGTATATGAGTTAGGATACAAACCAGGAGTCTATATGAATCTTGATGGAACACTTCCATTTCGTGATATTGCTATGGCGCTCTTTGAAGGAGAGGAGAGTTTTGATGTTCCGCTTGTTGAGTGGAAGGGTGAGGGGACTGACCTTATCCCATACCAAGATGCATTTTCTTTCCTTGTAGTATCTGGGGGAGAGTTACCTAAGTATCGGGAGGTACTAGAGAGCATGTCTCTTCCCTTAATTATTCTTAACCCAGAAGGAAGGATAGAGCATCACCAACGATACTATATTTATGACTTTGAACCACTTTCATATAGTCGGGTCTATCCTTCTGTTCCGAGTGCTTCTTTTGCCTGGAAACAGCTTCAAGATACTACCCGTTCACTATTACTAGAGGAGGAGGTATTAGATGTTATTGTTACGACTATGGAGGATGAATCTATTCTAATAAAGGGAAAGGGTCCTGTGGTTATTAATGCAGGATATTCCCCCTATTGGACGGTAACATCTCCTTGTGAGGGGCTAGTAGAGTGTTCTGTGTGGCATCTAAGCCCTTCTCAGATGCTTGTCTTTGCTGATGGGGACGTTGCACTTACCTATCGCTCATCTCATGGATGGTGGGGGATAGTATCACTTCTTGTCTTTCTTCTTTCTCTGGGGGGCCTGTGGTATGTGAGGAAATAAAAAACCTCCCTTAAGGGAGGTTTTTTATAAGACTCTCGTATTTTATTTTATAACGATAGAGAGGCTTTGTGCATCTTCTGGACAGGTATCCCTACAGGTGAGGGTATATACTCCTGCGTCTGCTGTTTCTGTGTTGATATCAAAGGCAGTTGTACTTCCTGCACTAAGAGGAATGTAGATGTTAAGGCCTTCGATCCATACATCATAATCAGCTCCTTCTACTGCTATTTCTATTTGAGCTGATGCTCCTTTTTCAAATACCAGTTGTTGTGGAGTGATAGCTCCGTCTACTACGGATACTCGATAGATGTTTACATCCGCTACTCCTTCTTCATCTGGTGGAGCTGGAAGAACGATGTCTGGTTGAGAAAGGCTCAATTCATCGACGTTATCTGGGAGTGCTTGTACCGCTGGTTGTTCTCCTGTTTGTGGAGATGTTGTGTCTGTTGGTTCTTGTACTGATGTATCTGATGAGGTGAGAATAATCACCACACCAATGATAATCACAAGAACAACAATGACCCATGTAATTTTTTTATTGTTCATATGTGTAATTAGTATTACTTGTAGTAGTATAGCACACTTGTATGTTAGTGTTAAGAAGACTTTTTTGGTGTGTCCCATGCTTTTTGAAGTCTGAATATCTTTGTTCGTATTGCAAGATAGTCTTTTATCAATGCTTCTGTTTCTTCGAATGATATTTTTTTCTCATACATACCCCTGAGATCTTCAATATATACGATTACCGTATTGCAGTGTGTCATTGCTTCTTCGAGGAGATTATGTGCAGATATGTTGTCTGAAAAATGGAGTGAATGAGCTCGTGCGATAGCGAGAGGAATAGAAAGGGCTGATGAAGATGCGTTGCTACGATTAGGAAATAAAGGAACCTTTTTGAGTAGTTTTTCAAGGTGTAGAGCATACTGAAGCGTACGCGCATATACATCAAGATCTCGAAAACTTCTAATGGGTTTTTTCTTGTATGAATAGGTCATGGATTATGTTTGTTTTTGTTGTGGCCTCATTTCGTTAGGGTCTAGTATTTCTCCTACTGCGACTTTTTTATTCCACTTCTTTTTTCGCTTCTTTTTGTATACCGCGTGAAGTGGGAAGAATTCATAGTATGTGTTTTGATCAAACCACCCACAAACAAATTCATACATTCTCAGGCCTGTTAAACGGGAAAGGGCAAGCGCATACCAGGTTAATTGTTCTATGGGTTTTTCTCTATGAGCATGAGGTTTAAAGTCCATAATATGAATCTGTCCGTTACGTATTTGAATAATATCAATATGTCCGGTAATGATGAGTTCTTTTGAAACCTCTTTTCGTTTTTGTTTTATTGAGGGAGCGGGGAGAGGGATCTGAAATCCAAGCTGGGTTACCATATGATCAATATCATCTTTCTTTATATAGACTGGCACTTCTACAGCTACGGTGACTGAATCGTTAGCAATCATAAATCGTTGCAAAATATCGTGTCTTCTTTTATTTTCTTTGACACTTTGAAGTACAAACGCAGCCATATCGACTGCGTAGTTGTGTTTTTTGTGTATGTAGAGTTGATCAGTATCGAATCGTTTTTTTATTTCTGAGGAACGGATACCAATCTGAAAATAGCGATGGGGCGTTTCTGTTTTGACTGATTCAAGGTATTCTTTGAGAGGAAAGAATCTTCTGTTTGGGTATTCTTGGAGGATAAGGTTAGTTTTTGCTCGATGGTAGTGGTATTGGTATACTTGTGTATGAGTGAGGGTGATTGACTCTATCGTTTCTGTGGGTTTGTATTGTTTTATTGCATAGGGACGCATACGACTGTATGGGCAGTATGAAAAAAATTCTTTTTCCCATCCTGAGATGGTAGAGGGGGAGGCTGAGATATTATATTTCTTTTTAATAATAGAGGAAACAGCTTCATGAGAATAGCCGATATGATAATAACTCAGGGCTTCTCTAATAACATGAAGAGGATGACGTTTTCCTTTTACAAATTGAGCTGAGAATGTTTTTTGACATTCTTTACAGAGATAGAGTTGTATCTCCTCATGTTTTTTCTTTCGCTTTCCTCGTTTTACAAAGATTTCTGAATTACAGTATGGACAATGTGTAGCAAGGGGTTCACAAGCAGAGGGAACCTCTATTTTCTTTTCCTCTTCTGTTGTCTCCTTTTTTGTCATAGTAGTATCTCACGTGAGTAGAAGTGTTTTATCTCACAACTTTCTACTCTTTTTAGTGTGTTGTATTACTATCCGTGATATGAATTATTTAGAAGTTTGCATTGAATGAAACACCGTCATAGGTAGAGTCAGCTCCGTTATAGATGAATCCTACGTAGTCTGTTTTATTTGCTGTTGTAGTGAGTGTAGGAGCTGTTCCTGCTGGCCATCGTGCCGTTCCTGGCCAGGTCACTGTTCTACTTCCTGATGTGTCTTGTTTGAGAATAAGTTTATATGTTCCTCCATTTTGTCCTCCTGAGAAGGTGAAGGTAGTTGCTCCTACAAGCGTACAGTGCTGTGTATTTCCTGCTGACCAATCAATAGCAACTGTTCCAGAACAGTTTCCTTTACTTACCCAGGTATTTCCTCCTCCGAGGAGGGTGCTGTCGACATATGATTTGGTGGTAGCATGCCCTGAAGCTGTTGGTGTCCCTACCAATACAGGTTGAGTGAACTGTCCTGTGCCTGATACATCTAGTTTATACGTTGGAGCAGTCGTCCCGATGCCTACGTTGCCTGTTGGAAATAAGACGTATTGAGCATTCTTGAACTGAAGCATATTTGACCCTGCAAAGTTAAAACTCAAATATCCGTCCCCTCCGTTATTATTAATGTCTAATGTATTAACATCATTTTTTAGTCTAATTTTTGGATATGTTGAATCATAAACTTCTAACTTTGCCCCCGGACTCGTCGTCCCGATGCCGACGTTACCAGCATCAGTAATAGTCATTCTTCTAACTCCTGCTCCTGTAT
>DYGB01000003.1 GCA_020724905.1 Candidatus Paceibacter sp.
GACCGGACGGGATTCGAACCCGCGATCTTCTCCGTGACAGGGAGACGTGTTAACCAGGCTACACCACCGGTCCATTACCTTCAAAAGTGTATCAGGTTTAGTGGTAAAATCAATAGTTATGGATGAAGAAAAATAATTCTCTTTTTCCACCCCGTAAGGAAACGAGAAAGAGATACTGTTCTTTTCTGACGTGTTCCAGGATGAGATGCAGGCTCATTGTAATAGACTTTGTGTCTATTGATACCTGTTATAACCATGAGATGTCCTCCTTTAGAGGGATTAAATGATTTATGAATAGAGGCAATAACAGGACCTTTTCGCAAAAATCCCCCAAGCTTTGAAAGCGCATATTCATTCGTATCTTGTGCCCAATCATAATTAGCCCCCCTAAGTCCAAAATGATTTCCTAGCAGGGCGAGTTTTGCATGAATCCATCCTACCCGCGTGTCATACGCATCAAGTCTAACTCCTTTTTCTATGATATCTGTAAGAGGAACAGGGATATTGTAATAAGAGAGAATCATCTCCAAAGAAACAGCACCACATGAGTGTTTTCTCCAATGAGGATCTGAAAATTCATATTGAGATACTGAGGGTACATTGTAAGGGGAAGGTGTTTCAAAATGTCTTTTAACAAGAAGGGGAGTGTAGTTTGGGTTTTTAGAGAGCTCTTTGAGGGATTCAACAACAACACCATTACTTTTCTTTGAGGCGTGAATAATCTTTCCTTTTCCTATATAGATACAGACATGTCCAATACTGAGCTGATCATTTCCAAATAAATCATCAAAATGAAATCCTCTACTACTTCTCATAAAAATGAGATCTCCCTTTTTAAACACAGTATCTTTGTTTGGGACAAGAGTACGCCCAAAAGGGTCTGCTGCTTGAAGAATTGAGCTTCGAGGAATAGTAATGCCTATTTTTTTAAAAAGAAATTGTGTAAAACTTGAGCAATCAAAATGAGGAGCTTTAGAGGAAGAGGGAAGATGAGCTCCTCGTGTGTAGGGGGCTCCTTGATACTTTAGTGCCTCAGAGATAAGACGGTCTATATGTTTCTTTGAAGTCGTCTTCATAACGAATGTTTAGATAATACACCATGAAGCTAAACTTGCAAAATTGAATAAACCCTCTATAATAGCCTCTGTGTATCGCGGGGTGGAGAAGTTGGTATCTCGTCAGGCCCATAACCTGAAGATCACGGGTTCGAATCCCGTCCCCGCAACAAAAAAAGAAAGGACAGCAACTGCTGTCCTTTTTGTTTTTACATAGTGTGCCAGGGGTGAGAGTTGAACTCACGACCTGTCGCTTATGAGACGACCGCTCTAACCACCTGAGCTACCCTGGCGTCCTAGCTAGTATACGTAAAGAATGAATGTTAGGCAAGAATGTCTCCACACAAGAGTGCCTCTATCTCTTTGAATACGGGAAGAAAGAGGGTGTGGTGTTGTTTTGAGATTGGTGAGAGAACAAGATCAAGAGCTTTTTTTCGTGGAATATCTTGTGGTTGAATACCAATACGAATACGATAAAAGGCATTTGTTTGTAGCATCTGTATAATAGAAGAAACACCATTGTGCCCCGCATCACTCTTTTCAAATGATATTTTATATTCTCCAAGTGCAATATCATGATCATCATGAATAACAACAAGGTGATCGGGAGAAAACGAGAAAAAGGAGAGGGCACGAGCAAGAGGCTCTCCTGAAGTGTTCATGTAGGAGTTATTTTTTATCAATATTCTGTTATGAGAACATTCCCAAGCAGATACACGATGCTTTGAGGGGAGAGACTTTTTACGAATATGTTCACTATGTGTTTCAAGAATATAATCAATACAAAGGAACCCTATATTATGATAGGTGTTGGTATAGAGAGGGTCATCATTTCCAATACCAGCAATGATAATTGGTTCTTGAGAGGCTAGAAGTGGGTGCATTTGATTTTTACTCATATTCTCTGTAATATTACCACAAAATCCCAAAACAACTATGAAAAAGTTTATTCACGCAGTATGGGAGGTTGCTGAAGTCTTTATTATTGCATTTATTGCAGTGGCGGCAATCAAATACTTTCTTATACAACCCTTTATTGTTAATGGAGCAAGTATGGAGCCCTCATTTTATGATGGTGATTACTTACTCGTTGATGAAATTAGTTATCGATTCTCAGATCCTCAAAGAGGGGATGTAGTGGTGTTTCATTCCCCAGATGATTCTTCTATCTACTATATTAAACGTATTATTGGGCTTCCTGGAGAAACCCTACAGATACAAGGAAATGATATTGATGTGTACAAGGACACAGAAAAACTTCTCACCCTTAATGAGGTCTATATTCCAGAACGTATTCAGGCACAGTGGTCTGCTGATATGGAGATTACCCTTGGAGAGGAAGAATACTTCGTTATGGGAGATAATCGTGTGAATAGTAGGGATTCTCGATCGTGGGGCCCACTGCATGAAGAAAGTATTATTGGACTGGTCAAGGTTCGTCTCTGGCCATTTTCTCACGTCACATTTTTTAACACTCCTTCCTATGCCTATTAAAATTCCAAAGGCACAAAAAAAGAAAGAAAAAAAGGTATCATCACGGAAAAAGTTTCTCTTTTCCTCTCCTCGAGGAATGCATGATTTATTCAAAAAAGATTTTGAGTATCGAGATAAAATAGAACAAGCAACAAAAAAAGTAGCTTCCTTTTATGGATTTGATCGGATAGAAACACCAATACTTGAAGATGCAAAAATATTTGAGCGAGGGACAGGGTTGAGTTCTGAGGTGGTTTCAAAACAGATGTTCTATGCAAAGTCTCGAGGAAGTGAGGGGAGGCTTGCGCTTCGTCCTGAAATGACCCCTGGAGTACTTCGTGCCTATATACAAAAAGGACTTCAACAGGTACTTGTTCCCGGGAAGTTTTTCTACATCAGTCCTTTATTTCGATATGAACGTCCACAAGCAGGACGATTTCGTCAATTCTGGCAACTTGGATTTGAGGTGATACAGAGCCCTCAGGCTATTTATGATGCTCAGATTATTATCGCGACATACAAAATATGTCAGGAATTACATATCAAAAATCCTATCATCAAGATTAACAGTATTGGAGGAAGATTGAGCAGAAATGGATATATAAAGAAGCTCAAAGACTACTATCGAGGAAAAACAACAAAGATGTGTAAGGATTGTCAGAAACGATATAAAGACAATCCACTGCGTATGCTTGATTGTAAGAATGAACGATGTCAGGTATTTAAAGATGAAGCCCCACAAGCAATAGATGCTCTTGTTGGAGAGGATAGGAATCACTTCAAACAGGTACTTGAGTATCTTGATGAGGTTGAAATTCCCTACCTTATTGATCACGCATTAGTACGAGGTCTTGATTACTACACACGAACCGTATTTGAAATATTTAGTGAAAACTATGACGCTGCTCTTGGAGGAGGAGGTCGCTATGACTACCTTTCTGAGACACTTGGGGGTCCAAAGATGGCAGGGGTTGGTTCTGCGATGGGGATAGAGCGTATTATTGATATCCTCAAAGAACAAGAAAAACCACGAAAGACATCACAAAAAAGACAAGGAATTTTTCTGGTACAGATGGGTCAGGAAGCAAAGAAACGATCCTTAAGAATTCTTGAACTGTTGTATGAAGCAAGAATTCCGATAAAAGAATCATTTACAAAAGATTCTATGAAAGCGCAACTGAAGGCAGCTGATAAAGAAGGGTCTCGATTTGCGCTTATTTTAGGGCAACGAGAAGTTTTTGAAGATACAATACTACTTCGTGATATGAAAACGGGAAATCAAGAAGTGGTTGCCTGTGAAAAGCTTGTATCCGAAGTGAAAAAAAGATTGAAAAAGAAATAGTATGGATTGTTTGTTTTGTAATATCATTAAAGGAGATATTCCTGCATATACGATTCATTCAGATGCATCAAGTATCGCATTTCTAGATATTCATCCACAGTCTTTAGGGCATACTGTTATTATTCCTCCTCGTCACATGGAAACAGTTCTTGATATGGAGGAGTCTGAAGTCGAAGGGTACTGGAAGGGAGTGAAAAAGACGCTAAGTATTCTTAAAGAGCATCTGAAGGCAGATGGATTTACAATTGGAATCAATCATGGTAAGGTAAGCGGACAATCTATCAACCATCTTCATTGTCATATCATTCCTCGCTATGAAGGAGATAGGGGAGGATCGATACATAGTGTAGTATCATATCCTTCCAATGAAACGGTTGAGGATCTGTATCAAAGAATAATTACACATATATGATTGAAGTAAAAAGAAAAGAGGGAGAATCTTCAAATGCATTCCTGTATCGTTTTACAAAGAAAATACAACAATCAGGACTCTTAAAAGAAGCTCGTCGAAAACGATTTCATCTTCGAAAGGAGAATAAGAGAGCAAAGAAAGAAGCAACACTCTATCGCATTGATAAGAAGCAAGAGATCGATCGATTGAGAAAGTTAGGACGATAACCTATGGAGCATATTGAAGCGTATCTGGAAGAAACCCTCAAGATAGCCCTTAAAGAACACGACAGCCACACAGCTGAGATTGTTCGTGGGCTTCGTTCTGTTATTCATAATGCAAGGATTGAGGCGCGAGAGAGAGGGGGTGAGATAGAAGACAGTGATATTATTGTCTTACTGAAGCGTGAACTTAAAAAGAGACATGAGTCAGCAGAGATGTTTGAAAAAGGTGGTGCAACAGAGCGGGCAGAAAAAGAGAAAAAGGAAGCAGTCTTTATTGAAACATTACTTCCTCCACAGCTTTCTCAAGAAGCACTTGAAGCTATTGTGCAGACAGTTCTACAAGAACATCCTGACGCAACACAAAAAGATATGGGTATGCTTATAAAAGCAGTACTAGAGAAAGCAGAGGATGGAGCTGATGGAAAACGTGTTAGTGAAATGGTAAAAAACCATCTCTCATAATGTTATGGGAAATATCATAGAAGTGTATACTCAGAAAAAAGAGTATGAGCGTGAAATTCCTACAGCAAAAAAATATATAACAGCGCTGTTTCAATATTTCCACATAAAGAACGCACATCTTGCGCTCTTTTTTGTTTCTCCTCAAAAAATGAGGGTGTTAAATAGGAAGTTTCGAGGGAAAGATAAGACAACAAATGTCCTTACCTTTGTAGAGCCATCTGATTTTATCCATTCTTCAAAAAGAACACATCTGGGGGAACTCTATATAAATCTTGAGTATATAAAAAAACACAACCAATCGTTAGTACACATGATTGTACATGGATTTCTTCATATACAGGGGTATGACCACAAGAACGATAAAGAAGAAAAGGAGATGGTGACAAAGGAGGGGGAAGTCTTGACTTTTATTGGGTAATATAGTATAATACTATTGTGAACATTAACATTCTACTTAGAGCCTTTGAAAAAGAGTAAAGGGTAGAGAGTAGAAAAATAAAAGGAGCTATATCATGAAAAAATCAGCAATGATTTCAGGAATGAATTTCGGAAGTGAATTTTTAACAAGTCTGTATAAATCTGTCTTAAAGGCAGGTGGTACAGAGGAAGACATCTACAACAAGTGCAAAACAGGGAGCTCATTGTTTGAAAAATGGGCAAAGGATATTGTAGAAAACAAAAAATCCTATCAACACCTCACAGTCATTGACCAAAATATCCAAATTCCCAAAGCAACCTTCAACAAAGATGAATTCTTCTCTCAAAAATTCATCTGGATGTCACCTTCATTTCAGAAAGATATTCTTCCTGAAATAGAACAAGAAATTACTTCTGCTGACTACACCCTTACCTCTCTTAAACTCAACCATCCTCTTTCTAATCACGAAATCAGAAAAGACCTTGGAGAAGATGAGGTAGTATCACCTCATCAATGGGCACAAGAACAGTGTGCATTGATAAATACACAATCCCAAGGAAAACCCGGTTCACTGCTTGTTAACGGATATGCAAATATTCGTTACGTACAACTCAGTAATGGAACAACCCTTGCTGTGTTCGTGCTCTGGGATGCGAATGCTCGCCAGTGGGACTGCGACACGTGGGAGTTGGACGATGATGGTTGGGATACCGAGTTCAGATTTTTGGCTAGGAGCTAGTTCTTAATCTTATCTCCTTATATCCTTTTCTTGCTTTTTCTCTTTTCCCCTTTTTCTTATTCCCTCTTTTCATATGAAAAGAGGGAATTTTAATATATACTTAAATTAAGATTTTTAACATTGTTTTGGTTACGACTAATACAGGAGATCTTCTTGTAAATATATACTGAGATTTTTAACGGACATGTCTGTTAAAAGGGTAGATGTATGTACATGTAAAAAATAAAACTAGCTCGTACATAATTCTAATGAGTAAAAAAACTCAGCATACGATACAACAATGAGAACATTCGAATTGTGGTGAAAAGGAGGGGATTATGTATTTTGCTGTGAACGTGAACTGGAATGCGAATGATCACCAGTGGAACTGCAACACGTGGAAGTTGGACGATAATGATTGGAATACCGAGAACAGATTTTTGGCTAGACGCTTGTTTTATTCCTCTCTTCTTCTTTGAAGGGAGGTTTTTGTTTTTCTACTCCATCCATAGAGCATTCTTCCAATCTCAAGAAGTTGTTCTGAAAGGTGTGTGTACAAAGAATGAGATATGCATTTTTCTTCCCAGGCAAGCTGGAGAAAGAATTTTAGTGTATCGAGTGTTGCAAGGGCAGATTCAATTGTGGCTAGCTTATCTTGAGGTGGAAGATGAAGAGATATAAATATGGATTCTAATAAATTTAGAAAAGAGTTCTCTATTCTACTTCCAAGTGTATAACGATAGACCTTTGGAAAATTTTTAAAACATAAAAACCATGCGCTGTATGCATGTTTTGTCTTATATATGATAGACGGTTCTTGCGGGGGGGGGTATTCATGGAAATATTACACAATATGTTTAATAGTATAACGTCTCTTGAAAATATATTGCAGGCGTGGTCTGAGTTTAGCAAAGGAAAAAGGAAGAGGAAAGACGTTCAAGAATTTTCAGTAACATTATTTGATAATATATTTCTTCTTCATAAAGACCTTGTGAATCAAAGGTATGCACATGGTCCATATGAACATTTTAGAATATGTGATCCAAAACCAAGGGATATTCATAAGGCTTCTGTAAGGGATCGTATTGTTCATAGAGCTGTATACAGAATTCTGTATCCATATTTTGATAAAACATTTATTTCTGATTCGTATTCATGTAGAAATAAAAAAGGGACACACAAGGCTTTAAGACAATTTGAGTCGTATGTGAATAAGGTTACAAAAAATAACACAAAACAATGCTGGGTTTTGAAATGTGATATAAGAAAATT
The DNA here is from genome assembly GCA_020724905.1 of Candidatus Paceibacter sp. Classification (GTDB taxonomy): domain Bacteria; phylum Patescibacteriota; class Minisyncoccia; order UBA6257; family JAGOQP01; genus DYGB01. Next base: position 7,356 of record DYGB01000003.1, read on the forward strand.
CTTTGCAACAATTGACCATAAAATTCTTTTAAACATAATACGCAGAGATAGTATTGATGAAAAAACTATGATGATATGTGGGGAGATTATTAAGAGCTTTTCGTATTATTCTGGGAAAGGGCTCCCGCTTGGAAATTTAACATCACAACTGTTTTCTAATATCTATATGAATGAGTTGGATAAATGTATAAAACATATCCTTAAAATAAAATATTACATTCGATATGCTGATGATTTTATTATTTTAGATAATGACTATAAAAAACTAGAATACATAGTGAATGAGATTCAATCGTTTCTTTTAAAAGATCTTAGGTTAGAGTTACATCCTCAAAAGATCTTTATAAAAACTATTTATTCGGGAGTGGATTTTCTCGGGTGGGTTCATTTTGTTGATCATCGAGTTCTACGCACAAGTACAAAAAGAAGAATGTTTTCAAACACAAGAAATAACAATAAAAAAGAATCATACTATTCATATAAAGGGCTTCTTTCTCACGGGAATGCATATAAACTTGCAAGAGAACTAGAGAGGATAAAAGATAATCCCCTATAATTTGCTCTTGACCCATTTTTCCTTTAGAATGGAGTACACAGAGTAACGAGATTCTTTCTATTTATATCTATGTTTATTACCGCACTTGACTTAGGATCATCCACGATAAAAGGGGTTATTGCCCAACAGAGAAAAGATGGTTCTGTTGTGTTTGTAAAGACGATAAAGAAGGAATCAAAGGGAATAAAGAGGGGAGATATTCAGTATCCAAATGAAACAGTAAAAGCACTCTCTGATGTCCTTAACGAAATTCGTCATTTTGAAAAGAAAGCTCTTAAGAATCTTGTGATAGGACTTTCTAGTACAAAAACTGGATTTCATCTTTCTCGTGCTGCCGTTTCAATTCCTCGTCCTGATTTTGAAATTATTCAAGAAGATGTAGAACGAGTACTTCAAGAATCAACTGCAGTTAATATTCCTCCAGGATGGCAGATTCTTCACTCACTTCCTCGTGAGTTTGTTATCGATGGTATTGAAGTTGATGATACTGATGTGGTGGGACTTTCAGGGAAAAAACTAGAAGTGAATGTTGTTCTTATTACTGCATTTTCTTCAGTGTATAAAAACTTTCTTAAAGTATCCCAACTTCTTTTTGGAAAGAAGGCAGGACTTGCAGGAACATTGGTATTCACTCCTCTTGCTTCAGAACGTGCTGTACTCACAAAGAATCAGCGAGAACTTGGTGTTGCAATGGTTGATATTGGATTTGGGACAACAAGTATTGTGGTATATCAAGATGGAAGAATGTTGCTTTCAAAAGTACTCCCTATTGGGGCAGGAAATATCACCAATGATATAGCGATTGGATTGAAATGTTCAGTATCTGTTGCTGAGAAGATAAAGCGCTCATATGGATGTGCGTATGCTCGGGATATTTCAGTAAAAGAGAAAATTGATCTATCTGAATATGATGAAAATCTGTCATCAAATATATCACGACGATATGTTGCTGAAATTATCGAAGCACGGGTACGAGAGATTTTTTCCCTTGTTGATGCTGAACTAAAAGGAATAGCAAAAGCAGGAAAGCTCCCAGCAGGAGCAGTACTGGTTGGGGGAGGGGCTCGTCTTTCAGGTATCGTTGATATTGCACGAGATGAACTAAGGTTCCCTGCACAGGTTGGATTTCCTAATACTGAAGAATATGAAACGTCTCATGGGAGCGTTGCTGACAATCTTGATGCCCCTGAAATGGTGGGAGCATGCGGTCTTATTTTCACCAAAACTGATACGACATCAAAGCACAGACCATCAATATTTCCTTCACAACAGAAGGAGGAATATGGATCGTGGATTAAAAAAATCTTTGCTATAGTAAAAGCATCTGAATAATACCTATGCCAACACAAAAGAAACAAAATACAATAGAAAAAAAGTCCTCTCCAAAGAAAACAACGAAGAGTATTTCAACTAAGAAAAAAAAGAACGTAGTTACAAGTAGCACAAGAAAATCCTCTTCAAAAAAGAACACACATGTTGCAAGAATAAAGGTGGTAGGAATTGGAGGAGGGGGTGGAAATGCACTCACTCGTATGACTGATCATTTTCCTCGATCAGTTGAAATGATTGCGATTAATACAGATTTACAAGATCTCGAACAAACACAGGCACGAAAAAAGATATATATTGGAAAACAACTCACTAAGGGACTCGGGGCTGGTATGGATCCAGAACTTGGCATGAGAGCTGCTGAAGAGAACAGAGATGATATTGCAGAGTCTCTTAAAGGAGCTGACATCGTATTCCTTACCGCAGGATTTGGAGGAGGAACAGGAAGTGGTGCAACACCTGTTGTTGCAGAAATTGCTCAAGAACTTGGCATCCTTACCGTTGCGGTAGTAACAAAACCTTTTTCATTTGAAGGTTCTCAACGAGCAACGATAGCACAAGATGCTCTAGGAAGACTCAAAGACAGAGTTGATGCCTACATTACCGTATCAAACGATAAGATCTTTTCTGTTATCAATAAAGAGACCTCTCTGAAAAAAGCCTTTGAAGCAATTGATGATGTATTACAAAATGCAGTCCTTGGAGTGACTGAGATTATTATTACCCCAGGCATTATTAACGTAGATTTCGCTGATGTTCGTGCCATTATGCAGGGAGCAGGACCTTCCATTATTGGTCTGGGGGTTGGGTCAGGAAAAGAACGAGGTATTATGGCTGCCAATGTTGCCCTTAACTCTCCACTGCTTGAAACCACTGTTGATGGAGCAAAAGGAGTACTCTTTAGTGTTTCTGGACACAAGGATATTACCATGAATGAAATCAATGAGATTGCTCAGTCTATTGCAGAAAACGCAGATCCTTCAGCACGTATTATCTTTGGAACGTATCATGACAGGAAGCTTTCAAAAGGAAAGATAAAGGTAACACTTATCGCTACCGGATTTGGGTCTTCGTATGGAAGAAATGTTTCTCTCTTTGGCGAACCATCATTTTCTCAAGCAACACTCTTTGGAGATGAAGGCAATGATGAAAGTGAAGATACCTACGTCCCAGAAGAACAGAAAGAAGAATCTAGGCCAGTAATAACAAAAGATACTGAAGAGACAAGTGAAGAAGAGTTGTGGGATATTCCCGCATTTTTGAGAAAAAAGAAAGGGAAAAAGGGTAAATAAGTAACCACATAACAACAGCATATGTTTGATACCATTATCAAGCGCAATGGGGAAAAAGTGTCGTTTGATCAGAGCAAAATCACTGATGCAATTCTGCGAGCATTTGAAGCTGAAGGGGAGGGAGATAGAAAACTTGCTCAGAGAATATCTGACCTTACCCTTGCATCACTTCAAGATAAGGGGAAAAAGATCCCAAGCGTTGAAGATGTACAAGATGCTGTTGAAAAAACTCTTATAGAGAAAGGATTTGCAAAAATTGCAAAATCATACATTTTATACAGACGACGACGAGCTGAAATTAGAACAGAAAAACAACAAGTCCTTAAAAAAGATACCCTTGATGAGGTAGATAAAACATTTGATGTAAATGCTCTTCGGGTACTTGCATCTCGATACCTACGAAAAGATGATGAGGGGACAATTATCGAAACACCAAAAGAACTTTTTGAACGTGTTGCCTTGCATACAGCACTTCCTTCTCTTTTTTATGAAGCAAAAATATTTTCAAAGAGAAAGGTGAAAAAAAGTTTTGAAGCTGCAGATGAAAAGAATCCATTCCTTAAAAAGACACTGCGTATTGGATCTTATACACTTAATGAGTTTCACAAAAAAGGATTGGTACTCCTGTACAATCGTTTTAATGAGAGGGGACAGGTTGCTGTTTCTTTTGATACGATTCTTACAAAATTGGAGAAAGGAGAATTTGATACCCATGAGAAACAGGTGAAGGAATTTTACAATACCATGGTGCGAAGAAAGTTTCTCCCTAACACTCCAGCGCTTGCAAACTTTGGTAATCATCTTGGAATGGGGAGCGCGTGTTTTGTACTTGATGTAGAGGATTCCATTGAACATATTATGGATACCTTAAAATCAGCATCAATTATCTTTAAAGCAGGTGGTGGTGTTGGATATAATTTTTCTCATCTTCGTCCTGAAGGAGATTTTGTAAAAACAACAGGAGGAGTTGCTTCTGGACCTATTAGTTTTATGAGCATGTTTGATAGCATGACTGATGTTATCAAACAGGGAGGAATCCGAAGAGGAGCAAATATGGGCATTGTTAACTCAAACCACCCTGATATTCTCAAGTTCATAAAAGCAAAAGAGGGGAATAAAGCGTTAAAGAATTTTAATATTTCAGTACTCCTTACCGAGGATTTCTGGGGTTACTATGAAAGTAAAAAACCCTATCCACTTCGAAATCCTCGAACCAATAAGATAGTAGCGACTGTTGACCCACAACAACTCTTTAACTTACTGGTATACCAAGCATGGGAATCAGCTGAACCCGGAGTGCTCTTTGCTGACAGAGCAAATGCATACAATCCATTTAAAGATCACCTTGGTCCTATTGAAACAACAAATCCATGTGGAGAGGTTTTACTCTATCCAAATGAATCATGTAACCTTGGATCTATTAACGTGTGGTCATTTGTTCATGCTGATGATAAAGGAAAGCCACAGTTTGATTGGGAGGGTCTTAGGGAAACAATTGAAACAGCAGTACGATTTCTTGATAACGTGACTGATGTTAATAGGTATCCTCTTAAAAGTATAGAAGAGATGACACTCTTTACCAGAAAGATTGGTCTTGGAGTCATGGGAGTTGCTGATGCACTTTATGAATTAGAACTCCCGTATAACGGGAAAGCGGGGCTTTCCTTCATGGAGAAATTAATGGAGTTTGTAAATTATCATTCGAAAGTTGTATCTGTTCAGTTAGCTCGTGAGCGAGGAGCACTTCCTGCACTTAAAAAATCATTTTATCCAGAGGGGAAACTGCCATTTGCAGGATTTGATGATAAAAAGGGACAAACACTTCCATGGAGCGCACTCAGTAAAGATGTGAAAAAGTATGGTATCCGTAATGGATATACAACAGTTATTGCTCCAACAGGATCAATTTCTATGATTGCAGGGTGTTCATCAGGGATAGAGCCTGTCTACAGTCTTGTCTTTGAAAAACATGTTTCGGTAGGGAGTTTTTACTACGTTGATCCTGTGTTTGAGAAAGCAATGCAGAAAGAAGGTCTTATGGGAGATGATCTCATTAAAGATGTGGCTCAAAACAAAGGAAGTATAAAACAATTCTCATATATTCCTCCAAAGTTAAAAAAGATATTTGTTACCGCACAGGACATTACTCCTCCTGATCATATTCGAGCCCTTGCTGCATTTCAAAAATGGGTAGACTCATCTATCTCAAAGACAAATAACTTTCCATCAGATGCAACGATTCAAGATGTAAAAGATGTATACCTTCTTGCGTACAAGATGGGATGTAAAGGAGTTACCGTGTATCGAGACGGATCAATTCAGAGCCAGGTACTCGTTTCAGGTGATGGAAAGGAAAAGAAACAAAAGAAACCATCAGAAACAACACTCACCTCAAAGAAAGATGAAAAGGCACAAGGTCTTTCAGTATACAGCGAATCTTCAGCGCATGAGAGTGAGAATGGACTCGATCTTTCCCCAACATTAATGTCCTATGAAGAAGAAGGGGAGGATGATATTGATCTTAATGGTCCAGTATCATGTAAATTATGTAATCTATAATTATGAGTTCTCCTGAGCGTATACGAAATGTTGTTGCAAGTATCATTGGGATACTTGCTTTTGGGGGCCTTTTTAATGCGCTTGCTATCTTTCATCAGTGGTACGGGGAAGCTGAAGAAAGTATTTCATGTGTGTTTGGAGGAGGGTGTGATACTGTTCTTTCTTCTTCCTATGCATCTTTATTCTCTATTCCTCTTAGTGTCTGGGGGATAGCATACTATCTCATTATTCTAACTCTCGTGCTTATATTTCTTGGAAGAAAGAATATCCATGTAATACGTCTTTTGATGGTAGGGGTGTTATGTGGACTTGCATTCTCCCTCTATCTTTTTTTGATACAGGCACTCGTGCTTGGGACATTTTGTTCATCCTGTCTTCTCTCTTTTGCTGATGTTATCCTTATGACAGGTCTTATCATGGGATTTTTTAAACATATCGTACGATGAAATCACTTCGAGATACAGCACAAGAAGCAGTAGCGAATTATAAAGCAATTGGTCATTTTAATATTTCAAATAGAGAGGGCTTTAATGCAGTATGTCTCGCAGCACAGAAAAAGAATGCCCCAGTTATCATAGGTCTTTCTGAAGGAGAAAGAGAGTTTCTTGGGCTTGATATAGTGGTTCGTATGGTACAGGAGGCACGAGAAACATATCAGATTCCACTCTATCTCAATGCAGATCATACACATTCACTTAAAGCTGTATATGAAGCAGTCCAGGCAGGATGTGATGCAGTACTCTTTGATGGGACAGGTATGTCATGGGAAGAAAATATAGAACAGACAAAGAAGGCTCGGGAATATATAGATGCATATAATAAAAAACAAGGGACTGATGTTCTTTTAGAAGCTGAGGTAGGATATATTGGATCAGGTTCAGTTATTTTTGAAGATCTTCCAAAAGGAGTATCTCTTGATGATGCTTCTTTGACTACCCCTCAACAGGCAGAGACATTTGTGAAAGAAACAGGGGTAGATTTATTTGCTCCTGCGGTAGGGAATGTACATGGCATGTATAAAAATAAGAAGAATCCAGAACTTGATACTAAACGCATTGGACAGATTGTAGAGCAGATAGATGCACATCTTGTCCTTCATGGGGGATCAGGGATTGATGATACTAATATGAAGGATGCTATTAAAGCAGGAATAGGAATCGTTCATGTGAGTACTGAATTGAGAATTACCTGGAAGGAGGGGATTGAGGAAGCATTTGGAAAAGGAGAACTCGCTCCCTACAAGGTAGCAGCATACGCACAAAAGAAGATGCAAGATGTTATTGAAACAAAATTAGCATTGTATGGATGGAACTAAAAGAGGATTTACTCTTGTTGAGATTCTTATCGCTATTGCCATTTTGGGTATTCTTTCTGCTGCATCATTTGTTGCAATAAATCCATCTGAACGATTTAAACAGTCTCGGGATACTGAGCGGGTTGCAGACATTTCAAACTTGAATACGTTAATAAGTCAGAAAAGATATTCTCATGTACGACGTGATTTGGGGAATGCTCAGGTAGTATATATTTCTCTTCCTGATACATCTGCAACCTGTAGTTCATATACACTCCCTACACTTCCCTCAGGATGGTCATATGCATGTGTTGCCCAAGAAGATGTGCTCAATGTTGATGGGACAGGATGGCTTCCTGTAGATATATCAGAATCACGAGCAATGAGTGCACTTCCTCTTGATCCGCTTAATACGCAAGACTATTTCTATGCCTATACTATTGATAGTAATGAGGCGTTTGTATTAACATCAGCGCTTGAATCAGAAGAGAAGTTAAAAGGAACAGCTACAACTGATGGAGGAAATGATGATGTACGATTTGAAAAGGGGACTAATCTTGCTCTGTGGAGTGAAACACTCTCTTTGTTGGGGAAATGGAATCTTAATGATGGAAGTGGCTCAGTTGCAAAAGATGCATCTTCTGAACAGAATGATGGGACAGTTTATAGTGGGGTATGGGAACAGGAGGATTGTATCTCAGGAGGATGTCTGTCATTTTCAGGGGCAACGTGGGTTGATTTAGGCAATTTGGGTGATCCTAATGCAGGAACAATTGCTTTATGGTTTAAGAAACCAAATATAAATTCGGGAGCTCAGTACTTTCTTGATGGAAGGGGAACGGGGAATTGGTGGTTTTTACAAGACTATGTTTCTGGATCATGTACCGATTCAAATGGGAATGCCTGTTTTTATGGTAGAGTTCAAGCTCCATCTTCCTCTTTTTCCAATAATACGTGGCACCATCTTGTTTTAACAACAGACGGAAGTGCATCAAATATATATGTAGATGGAGATCTTATATCATCAGGATCAGGACTAGATCCTAACTTTACATCTGTGCGAGTGGGTGCTCGCTATACGACCACAAGTTTTTTTGTAGGGACGATGGATGAGATTGCATTATATGGAAGAGCGCTGACAGCCACAGAAATAAATTCTCTATACAAGGCCCAATCAGAATAAACTTGCTTTTTTCCCTCCTTTCCGGTAGTCTAGCTTGTGTATTAAAGACAGACACTTATGTTTCAATTAAAAGCTGAAAAAAGAGAACGTGTAGGAACACAACTTGCAGCCCTCAGAGAAGAAGGGAAAATTCCTGCTGAAATCTATGGAGAGGGGATTGATGAGAATATTCATCTCTTTATTAACGAAAAAGAGTTTCTTGGTGTATTTAAAGAAGCAGGAGAAAGCTCTATCGTTGAAGTTGAATTTGAAGGAAAGAAAATTCCAGTTATTATTCATGACCTTCAAAAAGATCAGCTAGGAGATAGGTTTCTTCATATTGACCTCTATGCTGTTGATATGAATAAAGAAATTACCGCTGAAATTCCACTTCACTTTATCGGAGAATCACCACTTGCACGCACAGGAAGCGCTGTACTTGTAAAATCACTGAATGAAATTGAAGTTGAAACACTTCCATCTCATCTTCCTCAGCATGTTGATATTGATGTTTCAGTACTTGTTGAATTGAACGATACGATCCATGTGAAAGATCTCTCACTTCCAAAAGAAGTTAAGGTTCTCACAGACCCTGAAACAGTTATCGTATCAGCAACAGAAATACAAGAAGAAGAACCAGAAGAGGTAGAAACTCCAGAAGAGGAGGGAGCAAAGGAAGAATCTTCAGAGAAAGAGGTCTCAGAAGAAGAAGCAAAAGAATAAAACAAATAACCCCTTTAGGGGGTTATTTTTTTATGAGAGAGGAAATGATATACTTGTAGCATGAAGCGGGTAGAAAGCGAGTATATGGAAGAACAGAAAAGAACAGTACGTATTCCCTACATGCGTATTCTTTCCTATGTCGTTATTTCTTCTGCTATCTGTACCTTTGTGTTTGGATCAGCATATGCCCCTATCCAACACTATTCCCTTGCTGCTCCAGATGTTGAATTAGAGAGACAGTCACTTGAGGCACAACTCCGTGCACTTGAAGAAGAGATTGCTCAAAATGAGGCACAGGTGAATGCGTATCGACAACAAGGACAAACACTTCAGGGAGAAATCAACTCTCTTAATGCAAAAATTAGTAGTATTAATCTTCAGATTCGTGCTATTACCCTTACCCTTCAGAGATTAAATGGTGATATTTCCACAACCGAAGAGGAGATTGAAGGAAAAGAAAATCAAATAGAAGAATACAAGGAATATTTAAGTAATGTACTTCAGAATCTCTATGAAAATGATCAGCAGAGTGCCATTGAAATGATTATGTCCAATCCTCGTTTTTCAGATTTTTTTCTTGATGTGAGTAACATGCTTGCACTACAAGATAATCTACGAGGAACCTTAGAGAAAGTTATTGAATTGAAAAACCAACTTATTATGCAAAAGGAGGCCCTTGCTCTTGATTACGAAGAAGCAGCAGATCTTCGAGAATATCAGGAGTATCAAAGAAATCTTACCAAACAGATAGAAGATGAGAAAAAGTATCTCCTTACTATTACAAAAGGACAAGAATCAAAGTATCAACAGATTGTAAATGAAAAGAAGAAAACGGCAACTGAAATTAGAAGCCGTATCTACACCCTTATTGGAGGAGGGGAGCTTTCATTTGGAGATGCATATAATCTGGCTAAGATTGCATCAGATGCAACAGGAGTACGTACTGCTATGATTCTTGCGGTACTTGATCAAGAATCAGCTCTTGGACGAAATGTTGGGCAGTGTACCTATGATGTGAACCCCTACTACCCTGACAGAGCAACAAACAAAACAACAATGCATCCAACACGAGATATTCCATCATTTCTTTCTATTCTCTCAGAGCTTCGTAATGCAGGTTCCTATGTTCCAGAGCCTCCTCTAGTATCATGTCCAATTCCTCGTGATGGAGCCTATGGAGGAGCAATGGGTCCAGCACAGTTTATTCCATCAACATGGGAGATGTATAAAGATAGAGTTGGTTCGGTGACTGGGAATAATCCTCCATCTCCATGGAGAAATGTTGATGCCTTTGTGGCAACAGGACTCTATCTCTCTGATGCATACAACTCAGCATCATGTCGAAAGTATGGTACTGATTATGATCACATTCTACCCGAAAGAACGCTTCGAGAACGATGTGCGGCAGCACAATACTACGCAGGAGGACGATGGTGGGATTATCGCTTTATCTATGGAGACCCTGTTGTTGAGAGAGCAAATCGATTTGAGGAAGATATCAAGATCCTCAATAGTTAAGATTGTTTTCTAAACGCTTTTACGATAGGAGAGAGATCTCCTGCAAGAATGGTTTCAATATTATGAAACTTCTTTCCAATACGATGATCGGTAATACGATCATTAGGGAAGTTATAAGTTCTAATTTTTTCTGATCGGTCCATTGACCCAATTTGTTCTTTTCTAAGTTCTCCAAGAGATGCAGCTTCTTGTTCTCTCATTGCTTCATAGAGTTTTGATCGGAGAATATTCATAGCACTTTCTTTGTTTGCATTCTGAGAACGTTCTTTTTGAGATGCAACAACAACTCCGGTAGGGATGTGAGTGATACGAACAGCGGTTTCTACCTTGTTTACGTTTTGTCCTCCAGGTCCAGATGATCGAAAGAATGATATATCAAGATCACTTGGTACAATTTCAACTTTCTGAGGTTCTACCTCTGGGAGGATAGCAACTGAAGCGGTTGAGGTATGCACGCGCCCTGATTTTTCTGTTGAAGGAACTCTTTGAACTCGATGTACTCCTGATTCTTGTTTGAGTTCGTCATATACGCCATCACCCTTTATTTTTCCAATAAAGGTTTTATATCCATCAAGAGATGTTTTGTTTGAATCGAGTTCGATAAATTTCCATCCCCTTATTTGGGCATAGCGTTGATACATAGTGACAAGATTTCCAGCAAAAAGACTGGCTTCATCGCCACCTGCTCCTGCACGAACTTCCATGATAATTGATTGCATACTACGCAACGATTTTCTTTTTCGTCTCTTTCTTTGTTTGAGTTTTCTTTCGAGATGCTCGTTTTTCTGTTTTGCTTCGAGTTGTTTTCTTTGCAGCTTTTTCTTGTCGTGCCTTAAACTTCTCTACACGACCAGCAGTATCAATAAGCTTCTTTTTCCCTGTATAGGTAGGATGGCAAGCATAACAAATTTCAACAGAAATTTCTTTATGTGTTGATCCTATCGTAAAGGTATTTCCGCATGCGCAAGACACTTTTGCTTTTGGATGATATTCTGGATGAGTTTCCTTTTTCATATAATAAATAAAATAAATCTACGTTGAGCAGTGTAGCGCATATAGAGTGTCTTGACAAGAGATAAAAGGTGAGTATACTAATCTCTTGTGTACACTACAACAGAATAAAGACACAAACATGTATAACAACTAGTATATATTTTATATATTTTTCTAGTTGCCTCGTTTATTTTTTTATTGAGAGTTTGATCCTGGCTCAGGATGAACGCTGGCGGCGTGGATAAGGCATGCAAGTCGAACGCTCCTTTTTAAGGAGAGTGGCGAACGAGTCAGTAACACCTTGGTTACCTACCCGTAAGTTGGGCATAACTCATCGAAAGGTGAGCTAATTCCCAATAGTCCTATGATGATTCGTCTGAATAGGTAAAGATTTATTGCTTACGGATGGGCCTAGGTCCGATCAGCTTGTTGGTGAGGTAATGGCTCACCAAGGCTATGACCGGTAGGGGGGCTGAGAGGCTGATCCCCGACGACGAGACTGAGACACGGCTCGTACACCTACGGGTGGCAGCAGTCGAGAATATTCCACAATGGGCGAAAGCCTGATGGAGCGACGCCGCGTGGAGGATGAAGCATTTCGGTGTGTAAACTCCTTTTCCGCCGGAGAAAGTCGCAAGACTGATAGTACGGCGGGAATAAGTGGCTGCAAACTTCGTGCCAGCAGCCGCGGTAATACGAAGGCCACAAGCGTTATCCGGATTTATTGGGCGTAAAGGGCGCGTAGGGGGCGCTGGAAAGTCTGCGGTTAAATCTCGGGGCTTAACTCCGAAATCGCCGTGGAAACTTCCGCGCTAGAGAGCGTTAGAGGTGGATGGAACGCACGGTGTAGGGGTGAAATCCGTTGATATCGTGCGGAACACCAAAGGCGAAGGCATCTTACTGGGGTATTCCTGACCCTGAGGCACGAAAGCGTGGGGAGCAAAAAGGATTAGATACCCTTGTAGTCCACGCCCTAAACGATGCTGATTAGCTGTCTCGAGTATCGACCCTCGGGGTGGCGTAGCTAACGCGTTAAATCAGCCGCCTGGGAAGTACGAGCGCAAGCTTAAAACTCAAAGGAATAGACGGGGACTCGCACAAGCGGTGGAGCATGAGGTTTAATTCGATGATAAGCGAAGCACCTCACCAGGGCTTGACACTCTGACGATTGTCTCGAGAAACCGAGACGTTCCTGGTTTACCAGGACGGCAGAGCAGGTGCTGCACGGTTGTCGTCAGCTCGTGACTTGAGTTGTTCCCTTAAGTGGGGTAACGAGCGCAACCCTTATTGTCTGTTACAAGTGTCAGACGAGACTGCTTCATTTTTGAAGAGGAAGGTGGGGATGACGTCAAATCAGCGTGGCCCTTTGATGCCCTGGGCTACACTCATGCTACAATGGTTACTACAATGGGCCGCCAAGTCGCAAGACGGAGCTAATCCCATCAAAAGTAGCCTCAGTTCGGATTGGAGTCTGAAATTCGACTCCATGAAGTTGGAATCGCTAGTAATCGCGGATCAGCACGCCGCGGTGAATACGTTATCGAGTCTTGTACTCACCGCCCGTCACACCAGGGGAGCCGGAAATACCTAAAGTTCTATTCTGTAGGATTAGGGTAGGTTCGGTGACACGGGTGAAGTCGTAAGTCAGTTGCGACCTTCGAGAAGTAATTCTTGAAGAAAAACTTGGCTATATGCTGGAACACCTGAGTATCCAAAACTACTTATTTGTAAGAATAAGTGACAAAGTTATTGGTGCAGAAAATCAGCAGGGAAGTTCAACTTTTGTTCAAAAACAAAAGAGTAACCCCTCAGAGACTACACGCCGAGCTCCTTTCAAGTTGAAAGGATGGAGATATAGTCCATGCCGTATGGCGACATATGGAACTACATGAACAAGGCACGTGTAGCGGAAGCTGTGCGTGAATCAATTAATACACTACAACGGTTGATCTACATTCGTAGAGGAATTAGTCGAGGATCCTTAAGTTTCGACTCCTCATGGTTACATGAGGTAGGACAACAATAACGAGGCAACTAGAAAAGTATATACATGTGTCACACAAAAAACTCCTTTTACTTGAAGGAGTTTTTTGATATGATAGAGGGGAACTATGGAAAACCAGACACCACATACAGTACTGCTTATTGAGGACGATCAGTTTCTTTCCTCATTATTAAAAAACCGTCTTATCAAAGAAGGGCTTGGAGTCGTTCATGCACGAGATGGAGAAGAGGCACTTGCCTTACTCACAGAAAAGAAACCAGATGTTATTCTTCTTGACCTTATCTTGCCAAAGAAATCAGGATTTGAAGTTATGGAGGGGATTCGTCAAGATCCACAATTAGAGAATGCTCCTATTATCATCATCTCAAACCTTGGACAACCAGAAGATATTCAGAAAGGGCAGAACTTGGGAGCAGTTGAATATTTCGTAAAAGCTAAAACATCTATTGATGATTTAGTAAAAAATGTCACATCGTTTCTTTCAGGGGATAAATAGGTTTTCAACAGAACCATTTCCCTCATAAACAAAAGATGCTACAATAAAACATATATTTATTTGGAACTCTAATTTAACTACATGAATACAAAAGGATTTACACTCGTTGAGCTTCTGGTCGTTATTGGTATTCTAGCTATTTTAACTGCTGCAGTGGTTATTATCTTAAATCCTGCTGAGTTGTTGAGACAAGCTCGAGACAGTCAACGATTTACTGATCTTGATGCAGTGAGAAATGCTATCTCTCTCTATCTTGCTGACCGGGGATCAAGTGCTAGCCTTACAGGAAGCGCAAGCAATTGTTATGTGTATACAGGAGGTGCAACTTCAACTGAATGTGGGGGAAGATTTGAAAGCTCACAGACAGCTGTCCCAGTAAGTTCGCTCAGCGTTGTTGGTGGTGCGGGTTGGATTCCTATTGATTTTTCAGCCATTTCATCTGGATCACCATTATCAGTTCTTCCTCAGGACCCAAGTCATGGAGCAACGTATTACTATGCGTATACAGCAGACAATACATCATATGACTTTGAATTGAATGCCGTTCTAGAAAGTACAAAATATGTAGGTGATAAAGATGCAAATGATGGAGGAGATAATGTAAATGTGTACGAAGTGGGAAGCGATCTAACTCTATAATGGTGATTGTTATTTCGGTTGGTATTTGTTTAGTACTATTAGGAGCGCAGATATTTCTGCGCTCTTTTTATATTTTTCTCAAAAATAGAGATGTTAATAGATAAGTAGTCTAATTAAAATAGATTATCCACAGAACCATTTCCCTCATAAACAAAAGATGCTACAATAAAACATATATTTATTTGGAACTCTAATTTAACTACATGAATACAAAAGGATTTACACTCGTTGAGCTTCTGGTCGTTATTGGTATTCTAGCTATTTTAACTGCTGCAGTGGTTATTATCTTAAATCCTGCTGAGTTGTTGAGACAAGCTCGAGACAGTCAACGATTTACTGATCTTGATGCAGTGAGAAATGCTATTTCTCTCTATCTTGCTGATCGAGGTTCAAGTGCCAACATTGGGAACTCATCACTTTGTTATATATATGACAGCGCAACAAGTACAGCCCTATGTGGTGGTAGATTTGCAACAGGAACAACAACATCTTCTGCAGCACGGACGGTTGCAGGAAGTGGATGGATTCCTATTAACTTTTCAGCCATTTCATCTGGATCACCACTGTCAGTACTACCCGTTGACCCAAGTAATGGAGCAACATATTACTATGCATACAAAGGAAATAGTACATCGTATGATTTTGAGATAAATGCCGTTCTAGAAAGTACAAAATACGTAGGTGATAAAGATGCAAACGACGGAGGAAATAGCTCTAGTATCTACGAAGTGGGAAGCGATCTAACTCTATAATGGTGATTGTTATCTCGGTTGGTATTTGTTTAGTACTATTAGGAGCGCAGATATTTCTGCGCTCTTTTGTATACACGTATAGGAAGGAAATAGCATATGGAACAGTATTGGTACTCGCAGGAACATTATTGTTCCAAACATTTTTACAATACAACACATGGAAAGTAGGTGGACTTGGAGAGTTTCTTCTTCCTCCTCATAACTCAATTGGATATTTTCTTATCTATGTGTTTTTTAGAATATGGGCTCCTTATATCATCTCATTTCTTTTTGGAGTGATGCTCGTTGTTGCTATGAAATGGGGAAATAGAAAGAAAGAGGGGGTGCTATTCTTTGATGATGAGTATACTATTGGATTTGTAGCAATGGTAAGTGTAGGGTATCCTACTCTGATTCCATTCATACTTGTTTTTCTCTTTTCATATACCTCAATCCTTCTTTTTCAAAGGAAACAAGAGCGATTTTCATCATATTTTCTGTGGCTTCCGGTGGCTCTGTGTGCTATACTTTTGAGTGAATACATATTTGAAGGTACAGATATGTGGGCACTTCTATCGATATAGCTATGGCATACCCTATCCCAAAAGATCAGTTACAACAGAGACTTTTAAAAGAAGGTCTCGTTACCAAAGAACAGTTTGAAACTGCTGTTGAGGAGGCGCGTCGTATGAATCAAGACGTTGCCGATGTCCTTGTTGCAGAGCAACTTATTACCTATGACTATCTGTATAAACTTCTTTCAGACTATTTTGGTGTTGAGCGGGCACAGATTAATACACGAGGAATAGATGATCAGGTGTTAGGGCTCGTAGAGAAGAAGTTTGTTCAAGAAAAAAAAGCAATTCCATTTTCACGAGATGAAGATGGTACCATTAACGTAGCAATGGAGGATCCAAGTGATCTTCAGACTGTTGAATTTCTTGAAAAAAGACTTGGTGCACGAGTGCGACCATACTTTGCATCACCTCAAGATCTTGCACGGGGACTTTCTTTTTATTCTCATAAAGCGACAGAAGACTTTAAGGGTATTATTGATAGGAATATTAAAATATCCCTACAACAGGGGATAGATACTGAAGAAGAAGCAGCAAAACAGATTCCTATCGTTGAATTGGTAAATAACCTTATCGGATATGCTGCGTATCTTAATGCTTCAGATGTGCACGTTGAAGCAATGGAGGATGAGGTGCTTGTTCGATTTCGTATTGATGGCATCTTACATGAAATTATGAGTATTCCTCGACAGGTGCTTCCTGCAATTCTTGCTCGCATAAAACTTCTTGGAGCGCTTAAAGTGGATGAACATCAAAAACCACAGGATGGACGATTCAGACATGAACTAGGGGATGCTGTTGTTGATATTCGTGTTTCTATTATTCCTACCCTCTACGGAGAAAAGATCGTACTTCGTTTGTTGACCGCATCACAAAGACCATTGTCTCTTACTGAACTTGGTATGGATGATCGAATGAAAGAAATTGTTGAAGAGAACGTGAAAAAATCATACGGAATGGTGCTGATAACAGGACCTACCGGATCGGGAAAAACAACAACACTTTATTCTATCCTAAGCATTCTTAACAGACCTGAGGTAAACATTGTGACTGTTGAGGATCCTATCGAATACAATATTAAATATATAAACCAGGTACAGATTAATCAAAAAGCAGGTATTACCTTTGCTTCAGGACTTCGATCAATTCTACGACAAGACCCTAACATTATCATGGTGGGTGAAATTCGTGACGAAGAAACAGCAGAAATTGCTGTGCAATCAGCTCTTACCGGGCATATTGTGCTTTCGAGCTTGCACACAAATGATGCACCATCAACAATTGCTCGTATGCTTGATATGAATGTTCCTTCATTCCTTGTTGCAGCAGTGCTTAACATTGCAGCAGCACAGCGACTAGTTAGAAAAATCTGTATCGATTGTATTGAATCATACCAGGTTGATGAGAAGATGAGGGTATCAATTGAAAAACAGATGGAAGAACTCCATGTTCCTCACAAGGATATCCCAAAGACACTCTATCGGGGGAAGGGGTGTAAGACATGTAACGGAATTGGATATAAAGGAAGAATGGGTATTTTTGAAATACTCGAAGTTGATGAAGATATGAGATCTCTTATCACTTCTCCTGATTTCACACTTGAAAAATTAATCAAGCAGGCAGAAGAAAAAGGAATGAAAACGATGTTCCAAGATGGTCTTGAAAAAGCTGCCCTTGGGCAGACAACCATTGAAGAAGTACTTCGAGTTATTCGCGAATAACGTTTTATTTACACAGTAAATGCGATATACTAAAGAGAGATAATCTCTTGACTCTATGCGTTTTCACTATAAAGCACTCGATGAGAAGGGGAAAATTGTTGAAGATACGATTGAGGGGGTAGATAAGGCAGATGCAATTAATAAAATTGCAACAAAAGGCTATAAACCTCTTGCGTTAAACGAACTTTCTTTTTCTCAAAAAAAGACATTCTTTAGTACGCTGTTTAGTCAGAAAATAACCCTCGAAGACAAGGTTTTTTTGACAAAATACCTTTCATTGATGTTGAAAGTAGGAACAGATCTTTTTAAAGCAATTAATATTCTTATTGATGACTTTGAAAAGCCAGTAGTAAAAAACCTTCTCATAGAGATTAGAGAAAACCTAGAAAAAGGAAGACCATTCCATGAAACATTTGCAAAGTATGAGAAATCGTTTTCTCCCGTGTTTATAAACTTAGTACGCGCAGGAGAAGTATCAGGAAACTTAGAGGAGGTATTTGGAGAGTTAAGTGAGACGCTTGAGAAGCAAAATGATTTGCGACAGAAAATTAAATCAGCGCTTACCTATCCAATTATTCTCTTTGTTGCTTCTATTGTTATTTTGATTTTGCTGGTGAGCTTTTCTCTTCCAAAAATTGCAAATGTTTTCTTGAGCGGAGGTCTTGAACCACCAACATTTTCAAAAGTCATTTTTACCGTAGGGTTATTTATTGGAGATCATCTTGCAATCCTTCTTACCCTTCTTGCTATCGTTGCTATTGGAGGCTTTATATTCTTTTCAAAAACATTACTGGGAAAAAAAATTCTCTATGATATTGGTCTTAAAACACCAGTGATAAAGAATGTGATAAAACAGGTATCTTTGCAACGATTTGCCGCAACACTTTCTTCACTTCTTTCTTCAGGGCTTTCTATCGTTGAGTCACTAGAGGTAACCTCAGGATCTGTGGGGATGCCTGAACTACGAGTGGCACTTGTTCGCATTGCCCGAGAAGGGATCTCAAGAGGGCTTACTGTTGGAGAGGCATTTAAAAAAGAAAAAGTATTTCCTCCAATTGTTTCAAACCTAGTCGCAATTTCTGAAAAATCAGGACATTTAGAAGAAATTCTTGAGACACTCTCAGAATTCTATGCAAAAGAAATTGAAGCAGCGGTAAAATCTCTCGTGTCGTTTATCGAACCAGTTATGCTTCTCCTTATTGGTGTTGTTATTGGAACCATTGCGCTTGCAGTGATCGTGCCGGTCTATCAGCTCACCAGCACGTTTTAGTATTCATATGAACCTATCAGGAAAACAATCCTTTACCTTAGTTGAAGTTCTCATTACTGTGGGGATTCTTTCTATTATCGTTGGTGTGGGGTTTTTAAACCTCACTGGGTTTAAGAGTAAACATAGTTTTGATCTTGATGCTGAGAACGTTGTTGCATCAATACGAAATACACAGAATAGAGCACTACTTGGAGAAGGGGGTACCTCATGGGGGATTCGATTTGTGAGTAGTGCAACAGGCGGATCATATGAAATATTTTCCGGGACAGAATATGCTCCCTCATCAGTGGTGGTTAGTGATGCTTTGAGTGTTTCTTCTCGTTTTTATAACCCTCCAAGTGGTTTTTCTAAAACAATTGTTTTTTCTCCCATATCAGGACTCCCTAGTAATGCAGATACGATTGTTTTGGGGAGGTCTTCAGGGGATGATCTCTATATTATTTCAATAAACGCTCTGGGAAGAGTATCAATATCATATGAAACAGGATTGGTAGGATATTGGGCGTTTGATGAAGGACTTGGGACAGAAGCGCGAGACAGTTCACTGAGTGGAAATCATGGAACATTGGTAAATACACCAACATGGCAGAGCGCATGTAGAAATGGGGGGTCATGTCTTTATTTTACTAACACGGCACATGTTTCATTTTCTTCTTCCACCAATATTCCAATGGAAAACTCTAACTACTCTATTGCTGCATGGATAAAGACGGATTCTATGGGTATTAGAGGTATTGTTGGGTGGGGAAATTATGGGGTTGCAAACCAGGTAAACGCACTACGACTTTCTGGAACTGGATTTAGACACTACTGGTGGGCAAATGATCTTGACGGGAGTACAAGTAGTCTTTCTGGTGTGTGGCATCATGTCGTTGCTGTGTTTGATGGGACTAATAGAATTATTTATCTTGATGGTGTAGAGCTGGTTTCAGACACTCCTTCGGGGCACAACGTTCCTAATGCAGATAATTTAACAATTGCTAAAACGTATACAACTGAATATTTTGAAGGATATATTGATGAGGTAAGAATCTATGATTACGGACTTACACCCACACAAGTAGAACAACTCTATGAATCATATTAAGACGATACAAGAAGAAAAAGGACAACTTCTTATTGAGGTGCTTGTTGCCTTACTTGTGGGTGGGATATTTCTTCTTGGGGCAACACTAGGAGTGTCTTCATTGTTACGATACAGCTTTGAATCACGAGGAAATCAGGTTGCCTCATCGTTTGCTGTTGAAATGTTAAGTGATGTTGAATCATTTATCGATACAAAGTGGCACAATATCTATGATCTTGATAAAGGAGTGGTCAATGCGTACTATCTTATCCCTCATCCCACCTCAACGATAGCGGTAAAGGGAGAGGAGAGCATGTTGTTTGTTGATGTTACAGCAGGAAGAGTTGGACACTGGAAGTTTGATGAACTATCTGGTGATACAGCATATGATTCATCAGGTAATTTTGCCAACGCAACTTCAACAAGTTTCCCTACACGTCTAGAAAGTTCTCAGTGTCAGGCAGGGAAATGTCTAAGTTTAAATGGAGGGAATAATTTTATAAGTGCAGGGAACCAATCACTATTTGATTTAGTTGATGAGGGGTCAGTAAGTGTGTGGGTAAAGATACCATCATCATGGACAGGAGGAACGTATCCAAATGTTGTGAGCAAAGGGGCAGCATATGGATGGGATACAAATGGATGGAGCCTCTACATGTTTCAGGACAATAGAATTGGTATTGGGTTTAGAAATGGTGCAACAACAAATACGTTGAATTTTTCAAATACGATAAAAGATGAATGGACACATATTGTTGGTACTTGGGATGGATCAACAATCAGCATCTATCAAGATGGTGTTCTAAAAAACAGCACTGTACAAACAATAACTCCTGCAACAACAACTGTTGCATTAGAAATTGGAAGGGGAGTGTCACATTATTTTGGAGGACTTCTTGATGATGTCCGGGTCTATAACAGAGACCTCTCAGTACAAGAAATTAAAAATCTCTATGAAGCAGCTCTGTATACACGATATTTTTATGTTGATAATGTTTCCCGAGATATCTCAGGAAATATTGTAACCAGTGGAGGAGAAGATGACCCTGCGACACAGAAGATAACTATTGGTGTTGATTGGGAAGGAGGAAGGAATATGAGACTAACGGAGTATAGTACGCGTAATAATCCAAAAAACTATATGCAGACAGATTGGACAGGAGGAGGTGGTGTTGCAGGTCCTGTTACCTCTGCAACAAGTACCTATTTTGATGCATCAAATGTTACTACCGCATCATATTCTCTTCAGCTTGCTTCAACAACAGTTTCAGGGTGGCTTGAATCTGCTACGTTTGATACTCAGATAGAGGAGGGGGCACGGTTAAATAATATTCTCTGGCAAGGATCAAAACCATCAGGAACTGTCGTAAAATTCCAACTTGCATATGCTGCTACCTCTACTGGACCATGGTCGTTTGTAGGGGATGATGGGACAGGCAATTCATACTTTATCCCAGCAACAAGTGATATTGCCCTTAAACTCGAAGATATCCATAACTACAGGTATTTTAGGTATAAGGTATTTCTTGAACCAGCAAGTAGTACGAGCCCTATTATTGATGATATCTTTATTAACTGGACAAAATAATATGAAATGGATACGAAGTAAAAAAGGAATTATTTCCCTGACCACCGTTCTTATTGTGAGTACTGTTATTGTAGAGACAGCACTTGTAGGGCTCTCTATTGCATACCTTGCAGGGGAGGAAGGATTTGGGCTTAAAGCATCACGTCATGCTATCGCAGCAGCACGATCCGGTATTAATGATGCAGTCCTAAGAATTATTGATAATAAAGACTACCTTTCAAATTCATATACATTGTCTGTTGATTCATATGAGGCTGATGTCACGATTACGCGTAGTTCCATTGATACGAGGTATGCTCGCTATGATATTGAGTCACTTGGGAAAACATTTGGGAAGCGAATTAAAATCAGTGGTGTCCTCACCGTTGATGAATATTCTGGAGAGGTTACCATTCAATCATTCCAAGAAACAGGAATTGAGTAGTGGAGAGGGTAACTTTTTGATATACTAAGAGAAATCATGCATAAGAGTCTGCGACATATACGAAAATTGCTTCGAGTACTTCGTCCTCGTATTGAGGTAGGAGGTCTTGATATTACTAATGGAGGAGCAGTGTTTGTATCCTTTCATCCAGAGACCTATGCCCTAAAGAAGGGGTCAATTGCATTCCCCCCAGGAACAGTAGAAGGAGGAATTATCAAAGACAAAAAAGCATTTATAGCATCACTACAAAAACTAGCTCAGACAGTTGGATTTAAAAAAGGAAAACAGATTCCTGTTGTTGTTTCTATTTCTGATGAGCATGTATATACACAGACCTTTACGCTTCCTCGAATGAAGCGCAAAGAATTTAAAGAAGCAGTTGGGCTCAATATGCAGAGCGTTTCACCAATTGATTTTAAAGATGTACATGCTGACTGGGAAGACATTGGAGAAAAAGAAGAAACAGGGGAGAGAGAAATTTTAGCTTCTTTTATAGAAAAAAAATATGTTGATCCTCTTTCAGAGGCACTTGAAACAGCTGGATTTTTAGTACTTGCGATAGAACAAAGAGCTTCATCAATTACTCGTGTTCTCTCACAGCAGGAAAAAGCATTTCATCAGCAGACTCCATACTTTCTTGTCTCAGTACACATTGATGGTATTTCATTTTCAATTCTTCGAAATGGAAGGGTCTATTTTAACAGATTTACCCCATGGAAAGATGTGATTGACAATGAAAAAAGAACAGTATCATTTGATGCCTTCAAGGGGTTAATTCAACGTGAAATAAATCAGCTCAGTAATTTCTTTTTCTCACGATTTCATAAAGAGTTAGGAGGAATCTATGTAGTAAGCCATACCTTCCAAAAAGAGATTGTAGAGACACTTTCTCAGGCAACATCATTTCCTGTACGAAGACCAGTACTCAAAGGGGGTACATTTCCTGATGTATGGCTCTCTTCTCTTGGATGTGCGCTTCGAGGATTACTTCCACGTTCAAAAGACACGAAGATAAGTATTGCCTCAGAGGGAACAGAAGAGCAATTCTTCCATTCACAGGTAATATCCTTTATTACTTTATGGAGAACAATTCTTATAACTATCTCCTTTATTCTTCTTGCTTCATTCTTTATTGGACATCTCTTTTTAGTTTCATTTAAAGACACAATACAGGCTGATGTCAGTGGAGCATTTTCAAACTCTCAGGTTATCTCAGAGTATCTTGGTCTCAAAGAAGAGGCTCAAAACTTTAATACCGCAATAGATGAGGCACGGGTGGTAAAGCAGCAACAACAAGCATGGCATCCAATGATCCAAGCAGTCTTTGATAATGCAGGATCACAGGTATTAGTTGAACGTGTTCATTTTCAATCACCAAGTCAACCAGTTATTGTGACTGCTCGAACAACAGAAGAACAGTATGCCCTTGAATTTAAAAACAAACTAGCAGCCGTTGAGGGGATTGGAAATGTATCACTCCCACTTTCAGCGTTTAATAGGAATGATGCAGTCACCATCAATTTTCAAATGACATTTGAGGTACAGTAAGAGAGGTGATATGCTGAGATGACTATGGTGCCTTACAATCCCAGTACAATAGAAGAAAAGTGGAAAGCTCGTTGGAAAGACATGGGTATCTTTGAGGTAGATATAGCAGGAACACGCCCTTTTTATTGTCTTGTTGAATTTCCATATCCTTCAGGAGAAGGGCTTCACGTTGGGCATACTCGTTCATACACAGCACTCGATGTTGTTGCTCGAAAAAAAAGAATGGAAGGAGAGAATGTCCTCTTCCCTATGGGATGGGATGCTTTTGGCCTTCCTGCTGAGAATTTTGCCCTTAAAACAGGAAGACATCCAGCAGAAACAACAGAAAAAAATATCGCACGATACAGAGAACAGCTCCAGTCCTTGGGGCTCTCATTTGATTGGAGTCGAGAGGTAAGTACGATTGATCCTTCGTATTATAAATGGACACAATGGATTGTTACAAAACTATTTGATACAGGGTTAGCATATAAAAAGAAAACACAGGTAAACTGGTGTACGTCATGTAATGTGGTATTGGCAAATGAAGAAGTTGAAGGAGGAGTCTGTGAGAGGTGTGGGGGAGAGGTTATTGGAAAAGAAAAGGAACAATGGATGCTAGAGATAACTGCATATGCACAACGACTCATTGATGATCTTGATCAGGTATCATATCCTGCACGAGTCAAAAAACAACAAATTGATTGGATTGGGAAATCTAAAGGAGCATTAATACAGTTTTCACTTCAGAACACAGATAGAACAATTGAAGTCTTTACCACTCGTCCTGATACACTATTTGGAGTTACCTATCTTGTACTTGCTCCAGAACACCCACTAGTGAAAGATATTGTAGTAGAAGATAAAAAGGATGAGGTGTCCGCATATATAACACAAACACGAAAGAAGAGCCAACAAGAACGTATTGCACAAGGTGATATCAAAACAGGAGTCTGGACAGGATCATATGCATCTCATCCAGCAACAGGAGAAGCTCTCCCTGTGTGGATAGGGGACTATGTTCTTATGGAATATGGGACAGGGGCAGTTATGGCAGTACCTGCTCACGATCAGCGTGATTATGAGTTTGCTCATGCCTATAACCTTCCAGTACGTCCAGTGATAGAATCTGATAACACTCCTCAGAATGAGGCATACGAAGGAGAGGGAACACTTATTAATTCAGGAGAGTATTCAGGAAAAACAAGTCAGGAAGCACGAAATACCATTACAAAAGATTTTGGAGAAGAAAAAGTTATTTACAAACTACGTGATTGGGTGTTTGCTCGACAGCGATACTGGGGAGAGCCAATGCCTCTTGTATTTTGTGTAACATGTAAGGAACAGATAGAAAAGGGAGACACAGAAGGAAGAACACAAGGAGAGATACGAAATCCAGGATGGATGAGTGTTACCCAAGAACAGCTCCCAGTTATTCTTCCTGATATTAAAGAATACAAAACAACAGAAGATGGAGAGTCTCCTTTGGCACGTGTTGATGAATGGGTAAAAACTACCTGTCCACGATGTGGAGGAGCGGCACAGAGAGAAACAGATACAATGCCACAATGGGCAGGATCATCATGGTACTACATTCGTTATATTGATTCACAAAACAATACTTCTCTAGGAAAAAAAGAACTCTTAGACAAGTGGCTTCCTGTGGATTGGTACAATGGAGGTATGGAACACACAACACTTCATTTACTCTATTCTCGATTCTGGCATAAATTCTTGTACGACCAGGGAGTTATTTCTTCTCCAGAGCCCTACATGAAAAGAACATCTCATGGGCTCATTCTTGGAGAAGGAGGAGAGAAGATGTCAAAATCAAAAGGAAATGTTATTAACCCTGATGATATTGTAAAAGAGTTTGGGGCTGACGCACTTCGTCTCTACATACTCTTTATTGGGCCTTTTGAGGAATCTATCCCCTGGAATAATAATGGACTTATCGGAATGGAACGGTTTTTAAAACGAGTATGGAATCTGTATCAGACAGTATCATTTGTGGATAAGGGAGATGGAACGATAGAATCTGAAACACAAAAGACACTTAAAAAAGTGTCACATGATATTGATGCTCTTAAGTATAATACAGCGATTGCTGCATTAATGAGTCTCTTTAAAATATACGAAGAGAAGAAGAATGAGATCTCAAAAGAATCTGCAAAACTATTCCTATTACTCCTTTCTCCATTTGCTCCATTTATAGCCGAAGAACTATGGGAAACGGTATGTCATGAAACTAATTCCATACAAAAAAGTGAGTGGCCGTCGGTAGATGAGAAAAAAATACAAACAGAACAGGTTACGATTGCAATTCAGGTAAATGGAAAAATGAGAGGAACAGTCACCGTTCCTCCTGCATCTAATGAAGATGTAGTGTGGGAAGAGGCGATACAACAAAAACAGGTAGCTTTATATATAGAGGGAAAAGATATCAAAAAGAAGATATTTGTAAAAGATAAGATTCTTAATATTGTTTTGTAACTATGGAAGGGACAAAGAAATTCGCGATACTTCTTATCGCTCTGTTAAGTATTATATATATAACCCAAGGGTTGCTTTCTTCAGTGCAATCATCTCCTGCCGAAAATATCTCTCCACACAAAGGGTATTTTGATTAAGATCCGTTTTGTAATGTTGCTGAGAGGCGCTTCTTTTTGCCTTTTCTAATAATCTCTATAGACACTCTCATTCCTTCTTCTGATTCTTCGAGGGCATCTTCAAGAGTGTATGAGGGGCTGAGGGGTTTTGCATTAAATGAGACAAGAATGTCTCCTTCTTTAATTCCTGCTATGGCAGCAGGACTACGAGGAACAACTGCAGGAACTGATGATGAGGGACTTTGGACGACATGAACAAGATCATGGACTGATGATAAAGGGACGAGTGTATAACGAACACCAAGGAATGCACGCTTAATTTTTCCGTAACGGGCAATATCATCAAGGTCGTTTTGTATGGTATCGATAGGGATACAAAATGCTACGTTCTCAGCGTGTCGTATTGCTGCTGATGTTATCCCTACAACTTTTCCTTCTGAATTTATAACAGGTCCTCCTGAGTTTCCTGGATTGATAGCAGCATCAATTTGAAAGAGTCCATGAAATTCTTTTTTGGTATGTTCATTGTATGCTTCAAGACTACGAGAGAGTCCAGATACGATTCCCATAGTAACGGTATTAGGGAATTGCCCAAGCACTGTTCCAAGAGCATATACCGTTGTTCCAAGTTCAAGTGCATGTGCTGACCCAAGAGAAAGAGGAGCAGGGGAGTGTTTTTTCTCAGAAAGAGAAAGGTATGCGATATCATGAAGAGGATCAGTATCAATAAGAGTCGCTTTTAGATACTCACCAGCATGGGTAATGATTGTGTAATCAAGAAATGCTTCTGAGATAACATGAGTGTTGGTAATGATAATTCCTTTTTTATGAACGACAAAGCCACTTCCTCCACCAAAATCAAGAAGTGGTCCCTCTATCTTTTTAGAGAGAAATCGTTGTCGAGATGATCCTTTTTCAAAAACAGGAAACAGAGATGAAGGATCTGATTTTTGAAAGTCTTCTATCTTTTTTGTGGCGATGACGGATACAACTGAGGGGAGTGTTTTTTTAATAATGGTGATACGTTTTTTTTCTTCTGATGTCATATATGTCTAGTATATCGTTTTTTGTGCGGAGGGTACAGGATTCGAACCTGTGTTTCCAGAAAGGAAACTGCATTTCGAGTGCAGCGCATTAAACCACTCTGCCAACCCTCCACTATATATGTGTCCTTGGCAGGAGTTGAACCTGCATCTGAAACTTAGGAGGTTTCCGTTCTATCCATTGAACTACAAGGACATATTGTGTTCGTTGAATCTTTTGGTATTGTAATATACACAGTATATTTTACAACGTAAGGGCCTATAGTATAGCGGTAGAACGCTTCCATGGCATGGAAGAGGTCGGGGTTCGACTCCCCGTAGGTCCACCTTCGGTCGTATTTATAATGTCAAACTTATTAACATCTATATGTTTGACATTTTTACATATACTTGTGTATACTTGTAGATATGAGTAATAAACATGCACAATTTATCAAAGCGCTGAGAGTTAAGCGTGGTTTTTCTCAATCCGAACTTGCTATAAAACTTGGAATGTCCAGACCTTCGTATATAGCAGTAGAACAAGGAAAGAAGGAATTAACTCTTTCAGAAGCAGAAAAACTTTCTGAGATTTTTGGGGTGTCTCTGAAAGAAATGGAAAGTGGTGTCTTTGCGAATTATGAAAAATATAAACAAATGATCATTGCTTATATAAGAAATGCTGGATCAAAGAAAAACGGGTGTATCACAAAAACAAAGCTAGCTAAACTTGTATATTTAGCGGATTTTGCATGGTTTTATAACCACTTAGAAAGCATGAGTGGTATGCAGTATAGAAAAATTCAATATGGACCTGTCCCAGATTCTTATTTCCGTGCTATAGATGAGCTTTTTGAAGATGGGCAAATTGAGATTATTCCAACAGAAGATGGGGCTATGCTTATTTCTCAAACGAGAAATGGAGCAAAGATTGCGCTATCTGAAATTAATAAAGACGAAAAAAAACTTATAAAAAATATTTCAGATAAGTGGAAAGACAAGAATACGAAAGAGATAGTTGCTTTTACTCATAACCAACTTCCATACGCTGTCTGTTTAGATAATGAAATTATTCCGTATGAATTAATAACTCAGGAAAATCCAGAAGATGTCTACTAAGTATGTTGTTATCATAGAACCATTTGCCGATAGGCACTACATAAGAACCTTTGCTAAAAAATATAAAAAGGCTTGGGATTTCACTTTATCAGCTATAGTTCGTGAACTTCAAAGTTTTGACGTCATTCTGAAAAAGAGTATTACTGAAGAAATTACAGATAAAAATGCTGATATTGTTATTTGTAAAACAGAATTTAAGATTTCAGGAACGCAAGAATCAAGACATGGCTCAGGTAATAGATGCATTGTGGCAAAGCATAAAAATACGAACAAGATTTGTGTTTTACTTGTGTATCATAAAAACGATCTAGGTGGTGGAAATGAGACTGCAAATTGGAAAAATGTAATTAAAGAAAATTATCCAGAATATAAAGATTTACTTTAATTTCTCAACATTAGAAATAAAGACAACAAAAAACCCGCAGATTAATCTACGGGGTTTTTGTATATATCTGTCGGGCCACCGGGACTCGAACCCGAACTAAATCCTCCCAAAGGACTCGTGCTAGCCATTACACTATGGCCCGAGATGTGCCGCGAGAGGGAATCGAACCCCCGACGCTATCCTCTTCAGGGATACGCTCTACCACTGAGCTATCGCGGCTATTTGATGTTATAAAAGACCTGCTTATCATAGCACGCTATTATTTCTTTGCAATATAAATTAGTACCCCTGGATCAGGGATGTTAGAAATTCACTTAAGGGGAGGTAAATTTTGAATAGGGTGTGATAAAATAAAGGCATGGAAAAATCGGTATATATAAAGAAAAAAAAGGAAGCCGAAGATATCTACAATAGACAAAGCAAGATTTACAGCCCCTTTTTTAAAGAAAACATAGTTTTAAATTCTGATGGATTTCATCATCTTAGATATTCTGCAAGAAAAGAAAGGAAAAAGGAAGAACAAGTATTAAAGTTCATTCTACTACCAAAAGGGCTTCATATTTTAAAGAAAGCAACCACCGTTCAAGAATACAGAAAGATTTTAATGCCTATAGGAAAAAGATCTAAACGAGATGGATCCATTCAAATGAAGTATGTTGAATGGTGGGGTTTTATTGCTATATTCATGGAAAGCAAAAATAAAACAAAAGTAAGAGTCGTCTTAAGAAGGATTGGGCAAGGAAATGTTCATTTTTGGAGTGTGATGCCTCATTCAAAAATTAGAAATGACAGAACACAGAAGCTTTTTACACAAGGTTTGGAGGATGATTGAAATAAACAAAAACACCATCAATAAGACAGTGTTTTTGTTGTGCTTGTCTTCAGCTTTGGAACTCCTTAGCTGAACGGGGCTTTCGCCCACAAGCACATTTGTATACTAGCACAAATAGATTAAAAGTCAAAATAAGGATGTGGATATGAAAAAGACGAAACTTCTATAATGAGGAAGAATTTTTATATGCTTTTTATATTTTACACCCTGTATTAATTTCGTTAATGTACCCCCGGAGGGAATCGAACCCCCATCCGCTCCTTAGAAGGGAGCTGTTCTATCCGTTGAACTACGGGGGCAAGGATACAAGCTGATTGTATCTGTATAGAGCATTTAAATCAACCTATTGCTTTTTTGTAGTCTGTCTCATACAATGAGGTTCTGATGGTGGGCGTAGCTCAGTTGGTAGAGCGTCAGGTTGTGGCCCTGAAGGTCGCCGGTTCAAGCCCGGTCGCTCACCCCACCAAAAACTCTCCTCTATATAAGGGAGAGTTTTTATATGCACACCTTCACTATGAAAAGGTGCTATACTATAGGTAAGTAATAAATAATAAACGATGAAACACAGTATTATCATCCTTGTTGCCTTGGCAGTTGCTCTTCCTGCAATGGCACAGCCAGCACTCCAGAACGCTCCACGAGAGCGTGGAGGAGAGATGGAAAGGGAAAGAATCGGTGAAATAGAGGGACTTCAAGAAGAAGTTCGAGAAAGAGCAAACGAGATGCGTGAAGTAATGAATCAAGAAAGGGAAGTAATGAAAAATGAGCTGCAAGAAAAAAGAGCAGAACTTCAATTGCAGCATCAGGAGGTAAGAGGACAGATTCTTGATAATGGTGTTGTGGGAGAAGAAGAGATGATGCAGCTTCAGGAGAAGCGAGAAGCGATGAAGCAAGAGATAGAGCAAAAGAGAGAAGCATTCAAGCAAACATATGAAGAAAGAAAGGCTCAGTATGAGCAAGAACGAGAACAGTACAAAGAACGTATACAAGAGTCTGCAAGAGCATTTTCTGATGAAAGAAAACAGCAGGCAGCACTCAGAGCTCATGATGCTATAGGGACAGTTAATGAAAAGATAACTGAGAACTTTAGCAGGATGATTGAAAGGCTTGAAGGAGTATTACTCGGAGCAGTATCTCAAATGGAAACGTATCAAGGGGAGGGGGTGAATGTAGATGCACTTTCATCAGCAATTGATAACGCACAAGGAGCACTTGATCTTGCACGAAATGCAGTTGAAGAACAAAGACTTAAGGTGTATGAAATTCCAGAAACAATAAC
The DNA here is from genome assembly GCA_020724905.1 of Candidatus Paceibacter sp. Taxonomy (GTDB): domain Bacteria; phylum Patescibacteriota; class Minisyncoccia; order UBA6257; family JAGOQP01; genus DYGB01. The sequence continues at coordinate 38,070 of DYGB01000003.1, forward strand.
AGAAGATGAAGTACGTGATGTTCTCAAAGAAGTCAGAGACATGCTCCATGAAGATCTTTCTGCTATACGAGATCTTCTCAAGGATGCACTTGAGTATGTTGGTACAGTTCGTTCAACACTTTCAGTAACTAATCAATAAGTATGAAAAAATCACTTATTACACTCATTGTCATTGTATTTATCGTGCTTCTTGCACTTCTTGCATGGCAACTTGGGTATTTTTCTTCTTCAGATGTAGACACAATTGAAGAAACTCCACAAGAACAAACAGAAACATTTAGTGAACTAGAGGCATCTTTACAGACAGATTTTGAAGCAGATTTTCAAGAAATAGATCAGGAACTGGAAAACCTCTAAAAAACATCAAAAACCCGCTTTTAAAGCGGGTTTTTATGTGGTAAAAAAGATGATTTTTTAGATATTCTATGCTAGAATAAAAGGAGATTCAACATAAGGGCGTTGTATTTTTTATGGCTGAAAAGAAACAAAAAGAAAAAGAAAATAAACCCTCATATAGTGCGAAAGATATTTTTGTACTTGAGGGACTTGATCCTGTTCGAAAACGACCAGGAATGTATATTGGTTCAACGGGTGTTGATGGACTTCACCACCTTATTTGGGAAGTTATCGACAACTCCATTGACGAAGCAATGGCAGGACATGCAACATTTGTCCGATTACGCCTGCTCAAAGATGGTATTGTTGAAGTAACTGACAATGGACGAGGTATTCCAGTCGACCCTCATCCACAAACAAAAAAATCAGCTCTTGAGACAGTACTTTCAACACTTCATGCTGGAGGAAAGTTTGGTGGAGAATCATACAAAGTATCAGGAGGACTTCATGGAGTAGGAGTATCTGTAGTCAATGCACTTTCTGAATACCTGAAGGCAGAGGTTCATAGAGATGGGGGAGTATATGTTCAGGAATATGAACGAGGAAAACCAAAAAAAGCAGTAAAAAAGATTGGGAAAACAGATACAACAGGAACCACAATAACCTTTAAAGCAGACAAAGAAATATTCTCAGAAATACGTTACGACAGAAAAAAGATTATTGATCATCTGCGACAACAAGCATTTCTTGTAAAAGGAATGTATATAGAAATTATTGATGAACGAGAAGAGATTCCATTTTTCCATGCATTTAAATTTGACGGAGGACTTCTTTCATTCTTGGGGTATTTAAATGAATTTGGAGATCAGGTTCAAAATAAACCATTCTATGTTAATAAAGAACACGAAGAAATTGAAGTAGAGGTAGCTTTTCTATATAACAATGACGCAGAAACACAAGAATTGAGTTTTGCAAATAACATCTATACACCTGATGGGGGAATGCATTTGACTGGATTTCGAACAGCTCTTACCCGTGTGTTAAATGATTTTGCTCGAGAAGGAAACTATATTAAAGACAAAGAAGAGAATCTCACTGGGGAAGATGCTCGTGAGGGAATTGTTGCAGTGGTATCAGTAAAGATACGAGAACCACAGTTTGAAGGGCAAACAAAGGCTCGCTTAGGAAATCCTCCAGCACGAACAGCTGTTGAGAGCGTTGTAGCCGAAGCACTTAAAGAATTCTTGGAAAAGAATACACAAGAAGGAAGAGCTATTATTGGAAAAGCACTTCTTGCAGCAAAGGCACGAAAAGCAGCAAAAGCGGCAAAAGATACAGTACTTCGAAAAGGACCACTTGAAGGATTAACACTTCCTGGAAAACTTGCAGACTGTACGTCAAAGAATCCAGAAGAGTCAGAACTCTTTATTGTTGAGGGAGACTCTGCTGGTGGATCAGGAAAACAGGGGAGAGATAGACGATTCCAAGCCATCCTTCCTCTCAAAGGAAAAATTCTAAACGTAGAGAAATCTCGTTTGGATAAAATGCTTGCAAACAATGAAATAAAATCTATCGTTATTGCTCTAGGAACAGCTATTGGTGTTGATTTTACCGTTGAAAAGATTCGGTATCATAAAATTATCATCATGACGGATGCTGATGTTGATGGAGCTCACATTAGAACACTTCTTTTAACTCTTTTCTTTAGGTATTTCAGAGATACGATTGATCAGGGATATATTTATATAGCCCAACCACCACTATATCGTATTCAACAGGGAAGACAGTTTGAATATGTGTATTCAGAACAAGACAAGGATGTTATCTTAAAGCAGTTACGAAAAGAGAAAGGGGATGACCTTAAGGGTGTTTCCATCCAACGATATAAGGGTCTTGGAGAAATGAATGCGAACCAACTCTGGGAGACAACAATGGATCCAGAAACACGTCGTCTTAAAAAAGTAACCATTCAGGACGCACAGGAGGCAGATCGTATCTTTGATGTGTTGATGGGAGAGAAAGTAGCTCCTCGAAAACATTTCATCCAAAGTCGAGCAACAACAGTGAAAAATCTTGACATTTAGTAGGTCCATTGTATACTTCTGCTGTGCAGGTATATGAACCCTCAGGTATAGTATGATACAAAAAATACAAACATATTTTACAGAGTCATATAAAGAGCTTCGAAAGGTAAATTGGCCAACATCACAAGAAACGGTCCGATTAACAGGTATTGTGATAGCGCTTTCCTTAGGAGTAGCTCTCTTTTTAGGGCTTTTAGACATTGGTTTTACCTATATTCTTTCTCAACTTATTACCTAACTTTATGGAAGAGAAAAAAGAAGACCAAACAACAGAAGAAACAACAGAACGAAAAACTCCTAAACAGCTTCGTTTTGACGAGAAAACAAAGTCACAACGAGCATGGTATGCAGTGCATACCTATTCAGGGTATGAGGATGCAGTTGCACGATATTTAAAACAGCGTGTTGAATCACTCTCAATGAACGACAAGATCTTTAATGTGATCGTTCCAAAAGAGAAGAAGATCAGAATAAAGAATGGAAAACGAAAGACAGTTGAAGAGAAGATCTACCCAGGATATGTGCTTGTTGATATGAACCTCACAGAAGATTCATGGTATGTTGTTCGAAATACTCCTCGTGTTATGGGATTTGTTGGACCAGATTCAACAAAACCAACACCACTTTCAAAATCAGAGATAGATTATCTCATGTCAAAGATAAAAGGTGATGAAGGAGAAGCACGATATCGAGTTGAATACAGTGAAGGAGATTTAGTGAAAGTTATCGATGGTCCATTTAATGATTATGAAGGGAAGATTATAGAAGTTGATGAAGAACAGGGGAGAGTAAAAGTATCCATTCCTGTCTTTGGTCGAGAAACAATAACAGAGATTGATTCACTACAAGTTCAAAAAATATAACTATGGCAAAAGCAATAAAAAAAGTAGTAAAACTACAACTACAAGCAGGGGAAGCAACACCAGCTCCTCCTACCGGAACAGCACTTGGTCCACATGGAATTAACATTGGTCAGTTCTGTCAGCAGTTTAATGACGCAACAAAAGAAATGAAAGGGAGTATTATCCCAGCAGAAATTACCATCTATGAAGATCGTTCATTTGATTTTAAATTAAAAACTCCTCCAGCATCAGATATGTTGCGAAAAGCAGCTGGGATAGGAAAGGGAGCAGCAAATCCATTGAAAGACAAAGTAGGGAAGGTAACAAAGGCTCAAATAAAGGAAATTGCTGAAAAGAAAATGGAAGATTTGAATGCTACAAGTATCGAAGGAGCTATGAAGATTATCGAAGGAACAGCACGATCAATGGGCATTGAAGTTAAATAACATCTCAGTATATAAAAATCCGTCTCTTTAAGGCGGATTTTTTGTGCAAAAATGGTAATATAAGACGTGTTAGTTTATACTTTTGTATATGACGTATCATCCAACAATCGGACTTGAAGTACACGTTGAGCTTCTTACAGAACGGAAGATGTTTTGTGATTGTCGTAATGATGAAACAGAACTTCAGGCAAATAAGAATACCTGTCCTATCTGTCTAGGCCATCCTGGAACACTTCCTCGTGCAAATAAAAAGGCAATTGATTACGTTATTAAAACAGGGAGAGCACTTCACTGTTCTATTAACAAAGAATCGAAATTTGACAGAAAAAACTATTTTTATCCAGATCTTCCAAAGGCATATCAGATTAGTCAGTACGATCAACCACTCTGTATTGATGGATTTTTAGAACTTCCTTTTTCAAAACATACCATACGGATAAAACGTATCCATCTTGAAGAAGATACAGCACGACTCTCTCATGCGGCAGATGGGAAACATAGTCTTGTTGATTTTAATCGTGCTGGAGTTCCCCTTATGGAACTTGTCACAGAACCTGATTTCCATTCAGCAAGTGATGTTGTTGAATTTGCTCAAGAATTTCAGCTCATTCTTCGCTACCTTGGGGTATCAGACGGTGATATGGAAAAGGGGCACCTTCGTCTTGAAGCGAATATTTCTGTTGCTCCTGAGGGGAGTGAAACACTTGGAACAAAAGTTGAGATAAAAAACCTTAACTCATTTAAAGTTCTTGAAAAATCTATTTCTTTTGAAATTGAGAGGCAGTCAAAGGTATATGAAGAAGGAGGATCAATTACACAAGAGACACGAGGATGGGATGAGGAAAAAGGGGAGACAGTATCACAACGATCAAAAGAGGAAGCACATGACTATCGATATTTCCCCGAACCAGATCTTCCACCACTTCATTTTTCAGATGAAGATATACGGGTAATAGAAGAAAGCATCGCAGAACTTCCTCAAGAAAGAAGAGAAAGACTCTCAAAAGAATATGGACTCTCAGAGAAACAATCTCATGAGCTTGCAAAAGATATCTTTTATACAGATTTCTTTGAAGAAGCGGTATCAGAAGCACGAGCACTTGATAAGGGTATTGATCCAAAGAAAGTATACAACTACCTCTTTTCAGATGTACGAGGAATAGAGCTTGATATTGCACTCAGTTTAGATGATTCTCATCTCACTCCTCAGAAATTAGCAGATATTGTGGTAAGGGTCACAAGAGGAGATATTTCAAGTAGAGTCGCAAAAGATATACTCAGCGTTATGTTTCAAGAAGATATATCTGCTGAAGGATATATCAAAGAACATAACCTTGGACAGATATCAGACCCAGATGCTCTTAGAGGTATTGCAGCAGGCGTGATTAAGGAACATCCTGATGCGGTAGAACAATTTCAGAAAGGAAAAGAGAATGCTGTTCAATTTCTTCTAGGGCAGGTGATGGCAAAAACAAAGGGAGCTGCAGACCCAAAAGAAAGTAAAGACATCCTCCTAGACCTTCTTAAGAAAATGTAGGACATCTTTTTCTATCTGAGAAAGGGATGGTGAGGAAATCCACTCTATATCTGTATTTCGTTTAAACCACGTCATTTGTCTTTTTACAAATTGACGTGTTTTTGTTTCTAGTAAAGGAATCATTTCCTCAAGCGTCATTTTTCCTTGGAGCACATAAGAGCAGTAGGTGTATTCAAGTCCAAGTGATTCAAGGCGTTTCCATGAAACACCTTCTGTGTGGAGAAAAGAAACTTCCTCAAGCATTCCCTCGTGTATTCTTCTAAGGAGCCGCGTATGAATACGTTCATAGAGGATATTTTGAGGAAGATCTATTCCATAGATACGAAGACTATAGGGAAGTGTTTTTTGTAAAGAAGGAACAGATTCTTTCTCATCGAGTATTTCAAGAGACCTAATAAGGCGTCTTTTATTTTGTGGATCAACGGTCTTTGCTCGTTGTGGGTCCTTATCCTTGAGGAGTATAAATAGTTCCTCTGATGTTTTTGAAGATAATACTTTTCGTAACTGTGTTTTTGGAGGAATAGCAGGGAACTGATATCCATACAGAAGTGCATCTACATAAAGTCCACTTCCCCCACAAACGATAGGAATGGTAGAAGAGGCATGAAGACGCGTAATAACAGAAGAAGCTTTCTTTTGGAATTGAGAAACGCTGTATGTTTTTTTTGGAGAGGCAACGTCAAGCATGTAGTGGGGGATACCTCTCATCTCTTTGTCTGTTATTTTCCCAGAACCAATATCAAGTCCTTTGTATACTTGTCGAGAATCAGCAGATACAACGGCTGAAGAATAATCTGTGTGGGTAGTAATTAAAAGAGCAAGGTCAACAGCAAGATCTGATTTTCCACTTGAAGTTGGTCCTACAATTCCTATAACGGGTGGTTTTGTATTTGACATGGTATGTGCTCTATGATACCATACGAATCTGCTCTTTTCAGTACATTAATATAAGAAGGAGGTATCATGATCGCTCTTCTGATTACTTCACCATTTCAAATGGTGATACCGGTAACAAAGAAGGAGGGGCGATGCTGTAAGTCCAACAACAGTTATAAAAGGAATTTCCCGTCAGGGTTTACATAACAAAGGAAACTCTTACTATAACAGAGACAGAGACCTACATATCGTTCTTGATTTAAATACCTTTTCTTCACACAATTTTAGAGGGCCTTTTTGGCCCTCTTTTTTTATATTGACTATTATATATAAATACTATATTCTGCGGGCAGATTAGACCTTAACAAATTAACAATTGTTCCTCCTTTTTTATGAAAAAGCTGCCTATGCATATAAAAAAGGAATGTACCCACTCATGTAGCCTCATGGATATTTCTATGGGGCTACCTTTTTTTTATTTCTTTGTGGAGTTTTTCTACTGTTTTTTCCAAAGAAAGCTCTCCAAGTGTACCTTTTTTATAACTACGAAGGTTAAGTGTTTTGTTCTTTTTCTCAGCATCTCCAATAATGACACTGTAAGGAATTTTTTGCATTTCAGCGAGTCGTATTCGTTTTCCAAGTGTTTCTCCACTATCAAGTGTCACTACCCTAAATCCTTCTTTTTCCAATGTTTTCCTAATAGATTGTGTATATGAAGTGTGTTTTTCTGAAATGGAGATAAGTGCAATCTGAACAGGGGAGAGCCAGAGAGGAAATGCTCCTGCAAGGTGTTCGATAAGGACAGCAAGAAATCTTTCAATAGATCCCATAATAGCAGCATGGATCATTGCAACACGTTCTTCTTTTCCTTTTTCATTAATATATCCCAGTGAGAATCGTTGAGGCATATTCATATCAAGTTGTATGGTAGCAACTTGCCATTCACGCTGAAGTGAGTCTTTTGCAATAAAGTCTATCTTTGGTCCATAGAATGCTGCCTCTCCAATAGCTTCATAGTAATTTTTTCCAATACGAGAAGTAACAAGTTCTCTGAGGGCTTTTTCTGATTTCTTCCAGAGTGCTTGATCACCAAGATACTTTTCAGGGTGTTGTGGATCACCAAGAGAGAGTCGAACAGAAAGATCAAATCCAAATGAGGTGTAGAACGTATCAATAATATCCCAAATATTTCCCATCTCCTCTTTTATCTGATCGTATCGACAAAAGACGTGAGCATCATCTTGTGTAATACAGCGTACGCGTGAGAGCCCTGCAAGCTCACCACTTTGTTCATCACGATATACCATAGTGGTGTTTGCGTATCGTTGAGGGAGATCCCTGTAGCTATGAAGTTTTCGTGCATAAATCTGTGTATGATGAGGACAATTCATTGGCTTTAAGGCAAAAAGATGATCTTCACGTGTTTGTACTTTAAAGAGTTCATCTTTAAATTTGTCCCAGTGACCACTTGTTTCATAGAGGTCTTTTTTTGTGATGTGAGGAATATCTATTTTCTCATATCCTTTTTCATGTCTCAGTTCCCAGACAAAGTCATCAAGAAGATTTCGTATCAATGTTCCTCGAGGGGTCCAAAGAGGAAGTCCTGCTCCTACAAGGGGAGAGAATGTGAACAAATCAAGTTCGACACCAAGTTTTTTATGATCCCGTTTCTTTGCTTCTTCAAGGAGCGCAAGATGTGTGTCTAATTCTTTCTTTGTTGCAAAGGCAACACCATAGATACGGGTAAGCATGGTATTTTTCTCATCTCCTTTCCAATATGCTCCTGCAAGGTGAGTAAGTTTAAATGCCTGTGGATCTATTTCTTTTGTATTTTTCACATGTGGCCCTGCACACAAATCAACAAACACAAGTTCTTTTTTAGTTCCTTTTTTTCTGTACGTCTCATAGAGCGAAAGTGGTTTTTTCTCACGGGTGAGTTCAGCGATAAGTTCATGTTTATATGGCTGAGACGAGAGTATTTTTTTTATCGCAGCTGGTGTTGTTGATTTCTTTTGGAATACAAGGTGTTCTTGTATGAGTTGCTTCATTCGTTTTTCAATAGAATGAAGATCTTTTTCTGAAAGGGGAGAAGGGAGGTCAAAATCGTAATAAAACCCATGTTCAATAACAGGGCCAATTCCTAATTTTGCAGTAGGGACTGTTTCAAGTACGGCGGTAGCAAGAATATGTGAAAGTGAGTGACGGACCTTGTGAATATGGTTTTCTGACGATTCTTTTTTCATATACAGAAAGTGTAGCAGATTCCATGCATCAAATACAAAGGAGGCTTGTGTAGTGATAAAGAATAAGGTATATAAAGTGATAAGAACATTAATAGGATAAAGGAGGGATGTATGGATATACAAAAGAATACGATCTTTTTTGGACGGTATTTCTTTCTTAAAAAAACGAGTGGAGAAAGAAATCTTAAGGATCTTACTGTATGTACTATTAATCCTGATGAATATAAACAATGTGGGCTCGGAGAGAAATCTCAACAAAGAGACATGTCCTCAGTGAGAACTGTAAGATTGAAAGATACTGTACCGTTCCGAAGAATTTTGCAGATGCTTAGTCTCAAATCAAGAGGTCTCGCGCTCACAGAGCACCAGGTATGTGAACTCTTTTCTGTTGGAGATTTTATAGTATGGTTGTCACATATTAATTCTGATGTAGTTCTATTTCTTCGGGGAGCATCGGGTCTGTGTACACTTACTCTTAAGCATAAAGATGTAGTACGGGGTACACTACAACCATGTACCTCAAACACGCTCTACAAACCGTCTGTATTACTTGTCCCATTCCATAGATAAAAGCCCCCTTTGTTAGGGGGTTTAATTTAATCGCAATACTTGATCACAGACAATTTTTGGATCCTCATCTCTTTCAGAGAGTTTTCCTTGAATGATAACAACGCTATTATCTTCCCATGCTTCAGGGCGTCTCTCAAGAACCTCAGAAAATACAATAATTTCAATCATATCTTTTGTATCTTCTATCTTTACAAAAGCAATGTGTTTTTTTTGTTTTGTGAGTATTCTTTTAACTGATGTTACAATTCCTCCAATGCGAATAGGGGTATGTGTGGAGACGCGTCGTTGGAGTACCTGAGAAAGGGGAGTTACCTTCTTTTTTTTAAAGAGTGTGGTATATGCGTTAAGGGGATGATCTGAAATATAAAATCCGATAAGTTCTTTTTCCCAGAATAGTTTTTGTTCAGTAGAGGCCGCTGGAGCTTCCTTAAGTGAGAGGGCTTGATCTGATGAAAAAGAAGGTCCAAAAAGATCATGGTGTCCATTAGTGGTATGTTTCTTTGCGTGTTGTGAAAACCCTAGTATCTTATCAAGGTTCTCAAGCAACACATTCCTATCGATTTCAAAACAATCAAACGATCCTGCTCGAATGAGAGATTCTAGAGATTTCTTATTTACATCTTTGTGAAGTACACGAGAAAGGAAATCAGAAAGACTTCTAAATACTCCTGCTCGTTCTCGTTCTTCAACAACAGCTTCAACGATAGCTGAACCAACATTTTTAATAGCACTTAATCCAAATCGAATACCATCATCTTCTGGGGTAAAATCGTGGAAACTTTTATTAATATCTGGGGGAAGAATAGGAATATGAACTTTTCGTGCTTCACTCACAAGAAATGAAATACGATCAATGTCATTCTTGTCTGCGTTAAACAGACTGGTCATGAATGCAATAGGGTAGTGTGTTTTAAGATACGCTGTTTGGTATGCAATCGATGCGTATGAAACAGCATGACTTCTGTTAAATCCGTATCGAGCAAAAGGAGGGAACAGATCCCAAATTTTTCGCGCTGTTTTTGGATCAATACCACGGGTGATCATTCCTTGAGTGAGTTTTTCTTTTTGTTGATCAAGAAGTTCTTTAATTTTTTTTCCAATAGCTTTTCTGAGTGTGTCAGCTTCCGAAAGAGAGTATCCTGCCAAATCTCGTGCAATACGCATCATCTGTTCTTGGTAGATACCAATACCATAGGTAGGAGAGAGAATTGGTTCAAGTTGAGGGTGGAGATAGGACACCTCTTCTCGTCCATGCTTTCTGTTAATATAGCTTGGGATAAGTTCCATAGGTCCTGGACGATACAGGGCAACCATAGCAACAATATCTTCAAATTCTGTAGGGAGAAGCTGTCGTAGATAGCGTCTCATGCCACTTGATTCAAATTGAAATACACCGGTGGTGAGTCCTTTTTGAAATGTTTCATAGGTAGGAGCATCATCAAGAGGAAGAGACGAGGGGACAATGTCCACTCCTTCTTGATCTCTAATAAGTTTTATCGTCTTTTCTATAATCGTAAGGTTTTTGAGTCCAAGTAAATCCATTTTCAAAAGCCCTAGTGATTCAACCGTATTCATCTCAAACTGAGTAATAATTGTTGAAGGATCTTGAGGGGCAAATTGAAGTGGAAGGTATTGAGTAAGGGAACCTTTTGAGATAACAATACCGCATGCATGCACAGAAGCGTGTCGTACAACTCCCTCAAGGTGTTGTGCTGCATCAATGAGTTTATGAGCATCTGAATTGGTATCATATTCCTTTTTAAATTCAGAAACTTCAGCAAGTGTTTTTTGCAAGGTGAAGTTGAAAGGAATCATTTTTGCAATATGATCACAGAAGGTATAAGAGAGTCCAAGAGCTCTCCCAACATCTCTGATAGCAGCACGTGATGCCATTGTTCCAAAGGTAATAATATGAGCAACACTATTTTCTCCATACTTTTCTCGTAGATATCCCATAACTTCGTCACGTCGGATATCGGTAAAATCAATATCGATATCGGGCATTTGAATACGATCAGGATTAAGGAAACGCTCAAAGAGAAGGTTGTATTTGATTGGATCAATATCGGTAATATTGAGGATATAAGATACGATACTTCCAGCGGCAGATCCTCTTCCTGGTCCAACAACAATTTTTCGTTCCTTGGCCCAGTTTACAAAATCTTGAACAATGAGAAAGTAATCAGCATATCCAGTTTTTTCAATAACAGAGAGTTCATAGGCGATACGATCTTTTATTTCTTGTGTTATCGTTTCATATCGCTCTGATGTTCGTTGTGATACAAGATTGGTAAGGTATTGGAAACTGGTAAGGTCTTCTGGGATAGGGAATGAAGGGAGATGAATAGTATCTAGATCAATATCAACCTGACAACGCTTCGCAATTCGTTCTGTGTTTTCTATCGCTTCTGGAATATCAGAAAAAAGCTCTTTCATTTCCTGAGGACTTCTCATTGAAAAGTCTCCAGCACGAAGAGACATACGATCAGGATCTTCTATATTGTTTCCTGTTTGTACCGCAAGAAGGATTTCATGATAGAAGGCGTCTTCTTTTCGGAGGTAGTGAATATCTTGTGTTGCAACGAGAGGGATCTGCTCCTCACGAGCAAGGGCCACTAACAGGGGATAGACTTTCTTTGTTTCAGGAATCTGTTCTTGTTTCCAGACTTCAATATAAAATCGATCACCAAACACGTTTTTCATTTCTCGTGCATATGCATATGCTTCTTCTTTCTGATTGTTGAGAAGAAGGTGAGAGATATATCCACTCATACATCCAGAAAGAGCAATAACACCTTCCTGGTGTTCAAAGAGAAGTTCGGTATCGATACGTGGTTTATAATAAAAACCCTCAAGATGGGCTTTTGTAATAAGTTGTATAATATTTTGCCACCCTATAGTGTTTTGTGCCAGAAGCGTAATATGATGATACGCTTTTGTTGTATGATTCTTCTTTTCAAATCTGCTTTTTGGGGCAATGTAGGCTTCAACTCCAAGAATTGGATGAACACCCTCCTTCTTTGCTTTCTTATAAAATTCTATCGCTCCATAGAGGTTCCCATGATCGGTAAGGGCGATGGCATCCATCCCCAGTTCTTTTGTGTGTGCAACTAATTCATCGATTTTAGCCAATCCATCAAGGAGAGAATAATGGGAGTGTGTGTGAAGATGAACAAAAGCCATAGCTCTCTCATTATATGGATAGAAACGAATATTGCAAAAAGGTATACTAGATACATTCATGAAAAAACGCTATACACACATCCTAGGAATTGATGAAGCGGGGAGGGGACCGCTTGCAGGGCCCCTCTATGTTGGTGCTGTGCTTCTTCCTCTGTCTATGCATTCATTTCCTTTTCCTCTTCGTGACTCAAAACAGATGAGCTCTCAACAACGAAAAGAAGTATTTGCATGGATACGAACCTCTCCCTTACTTTCTTATACTTTCTCATATGTATCTGCCAAGCGTATCGATACAGAAGGAATTTCTCGAAGTGTTTCTCGAGCCGCTCTTCGGTGTGTAGAACGTATACCTCAAAAGAAGCATGCAAACTATCACCTCATTACCGATGCAGGGATAAGGGTAGAAGGATATACACATGATTCTTTTCCTCGAGCTGATGAAACTATCCGAGCCGTCTCACTTGCCTCAGTTGTTGCAAAAGAAATGAGGGACAGATATATGGAGAGGATACATAAAGCATATCCTCAGTATGGATTTGATCACCATAAAGGGTATGGAACAGCACACCATCAAAGGATGATACAAAGACATGGTATCTGTGCCCTACATCGGTTGACTTTCACCCGAAAGTTCCATACACTAAGCAAGACTTAACACATTTTAGATATGGGAGGAGTACCAAAAAAACATCATACGAGTTCGAAAGTAGGAAGAAGGCGATCACATCTTGCATTAAAAAAGCAGGCGGTTGTTCCGTGTTCTGAATGTAAACGTCCTCGATTACCACATCGTGCATGTGCACACTGTGGATTTTACAAAGGAAAGAAAGTTATTGAGGTAAAGTAAATATTATATGGCAACTCGACACCTTGCTCGATCTATCATCTTACAATCCCTCTACGAGTGGGATTTTTCTGGGAAGGAGGGAGACTTGGTATCTATTGCACAGCGAAACCTCGATGAATTCGGGCCAGGTATTAATGAGCCTGATTTTTTTTGGAAAATCATCAAAGGAGTTGTTGAACATCTTTCAGATATAGATGATATTATCGCAAAATCTGCAACAGAATGGCCTCTTGATCAAATTACGATTATCGATCGTAACGTACTTCGTGTTGGTGTTTATGAGCTACTGTATGCTGACCATGGGGAGGTTCCCTACAAGGTAGCCATCAATGAAGCGATTGAACTTGCAAAGAATTACGGAGGGATCAATTCAGGAAAATTTATCAATGGAGTTTTGGGGACAGTATATAAACAGGTCGCTGACGTATCTGAAGAAGAAAAGGATGAGTAAGTATACAGATATTCAAGAGAAACTTGGTATTTCATTTTCAGATGAGACGCTCCTTGAGGAAGCGTGTACACATCGATCATTTGTAAATGAACACCCTGAATATAAGGGAAACCATAACGAGCGACTCGAATTTCTTGGAGATGCAGTACTTGAGCTTGTGGTAACAGAATTTCTTTTTTCATCGTATCCTTCACTTGATGAAGGAACGCTGAGTGGAGTACGTGCATGGATCGTTAATACGCAGTCACTAGCAAAAAGTGCACAGTCACTTACCCTTGATACATTTCTTCGAACCTCAAAAGGAGAGGAGGCAACAAAGGGAAAAGATTCTCTCAGGGCAAATATGCTTGAAGCAGTGTTTGGGGCACTGTATCTTGATCAAGGATATGATGCGGCAAAGGAGGTTATCACAAAGCTGTTACTACAGAATGTTGATGAAAGCATTCAAAAACAGGAGTATCGAGATCCAAAAAGTGTATTCCAAGAAAAGGCACAGGAAGAATTTAGAAAAACTCCTACCTATAAAGTAATACAACAATCTGGTCCAGATCATGATAAACTATTTGTGGTAGGTATTTATATTGGGGATAAAGAAATAGCACAGGGAGAAGGATCATCAAAACAAGAGGCCGAAACAAACGCAGCACGAACGGGTATGTATGTTTTTAAAAAGACTTGAAATAACAGGGTTTAAATCATTTGCTCAAAAAACCGTCTTCACATTTCCAGACGGTATTGTTGGTATTGTAGGACCAAATGGGTCAGGAAAATCAAACGTTATTGATGCAGTGAGATGGTTGCTTGGTGAGCGAGAAGCAAAAAATCTTCGAGGAGGTAAAATTGAAGACCTTATCTTTTCAGGTACCGCAACTAAAGCCCGTATGTCCTATGCGCAGGTGAGTATGGTGTTTGATAATACCGATGGTCAGATACCTCTTGAGTATAAGGAGGTTGTAGTATCACGTTCTGTATCTCGATCAGGAACATCTCAATACTATATTAATGATAGTGAAGTTCGTCTCAAAGACATTGTTGATTTCTTCTCAAAGATAAAATTAGGAACAAAAGGGTTAAGTGTTATTGGACAAGGAGCGGGGGATATTTTTGTTCGGGCAAGTGCACAGGAACGAATGACAATGATTCAAGAAATTCTTGGCCTCAGGGAGTACGAGATAAAAAAACATCAGGCTCAAAGAAAGCTTTCTCATACGGTAGATAATCTTGAAAAAATACAGGCAATGATGCAAGAAGTATCTCCACGACTCCGTATGTTAAAAAAACAAACAAGTCGCTGGGAGCAACGCCTTGATGTTCAAAAGGAGTATGAAACACTGTCTCACGATGCCTACACCTATATTCTTCGCGATCTTCTAAAACAAGAAGAAGAAAGTACACGTCCTCTAGAGAGTGTAGAAAAAACAATTACAGCACTTTCAGAAGAATACGCAGAAGCGAAAAAGAAACTTGAAGCACTTGAAGAACAACATGTGACCAACGACGAGATGGAAGCTATCACAAAGCGTAAACAGGTCTGCACCCAACAACTTCAAGAAATTCAAAGAGAGATATATAAAATAGAGGCTCGAAGGGATATCCAGGAGGAAAAAGAGAAAGATACGTCAGTACGAGTGTCTTCTGAGAGTATTACCTGGATACGTGAAACACTTAAAAAAATTCTTTCAAGTACATCACTTGAAGAGGCATTTTCGTACGTAAAAGAGATACAAAATACTGTAGAGACGATTTCTCCTCATAAACAAGTAGAAAAAGATACATCACAAGAAGAGGAGAAGCTGTATCAAGAATACAAAAAGAAACAAAAAGAAATTGAATCAGAACTCGAGACACATGAGAAACGAGAACATGAAATATCACAATCCCTACAATCATTTCAGGGACGATTTAAAGAGGTGTATGATATTCTTGAAACAATACGACAGAAACGTGACAGGGCACTTTCTCAAAGAGAAACACTTCATATTAATGCTGAAAGAGTTCGTTTCAAAAAGGAGGAAATTGAGCGTCAGATACGAGAATATGGGGAAGATCTTAACGCAATCTATGCCTACGTTAAGAATGACGCACACATATCATCAATTACATCTCGTGATGAATACGAAAAGGCCCAAAGAACACTTTCAAAACTTCGAGGAGAGTTGGCAAGTATAGGGGATATTGATGAAGCTGTGGTACAAGAAGCCCAGGAAGTTGAAGCTCACTACAACCATCTTCTTCATGAGTATGAAGATCTCTCAAAGGCACTTGAAGATATAAGAACACTTATTACCGAACTTGAAGAAAAAATAACAAATGAATTCTATGAAGCCTTCAAGAAAGTGAATGAAGCATTTCATACATTTTTTGTACAAATGTTTGGAGGAGGATCAGCGCG
Organism: Candidatus Paceibacter sp.; assembly: GCA_020724905.1. Taxonomy (GTDB): domain Bacteria; phylum Patescibacteriota; class Minisyncoccia; order UBA6257; family JAGOQP01; genus DYGB01. The sequence continues at coordinate 53,877 of DYGB01000003.1, forward strand.
AATGAAAGTTGTTGAAAAAAGTAGGGGTGAAGATCAAGAAGGGGAGTCAGATGCGGAACTTTACGGTATTGATATTTCACTTACCATACCTCGAAAAAAGATCCAAAGCCTCGATGTACTCTCTGGAGGAGAAAAGAGTTTAGTTTCCCTTGCTGCTCTCTTTGCGCTCATTTCTGTATCTCCACCACCATTCTTGGTTCTTGACGAGGTTGACTCAGCACTTGATGAGAAGAATTCTCGTCGATTTTCAAATATGATCAAATCATTTTCTCAAAACACACAGTTTATTGTGGTGACACACAATAGAGTAACAATGGAAGTGGCTAATGCTCTTTATGGGGTTACCATGGATGATGGAGGTATGTCTAAGGTTCTTTCCTTAAAACTCACTGATGATGCAGTAGAAGAACTGAATGCATAAGTTGACTTTTTATTATTTTTGGATAGACTAAGGTTCTGAGTAAAAACGAAATTCATGCTAAGTATAAAATTACGACCAATCGGAAAAAAGAAACAGATATCATATCGTGTTGTTGTTATGCCAAAGCGATCAAAGCTACAAGGCAAATTTGTTGATGATTTGGGATGGTATAACCCACACACAAACCTTTTTAAAATAGAAAAGGAACGAGCAACTGCATGGCTCCAAAAGGGAGCACAGCCAACAGATTCAGTTCATAACATTCTCGTTGCTGCAGGAGTCAAAGAAGGAGAAAAGAAAGCAGTACATGCAAAGAGTAAGAAAGAAAAGGCTCCACAAGAAAATGCAGCGCCACAAGTAGAGGAGAAAAAAGATGAAGCGGTGGCTCAAGAAGAATCAGCACCAGCAGAACCTGCTCAAGAAGAACAAAAAGAAGAAGCGCCTCCAGTAGAGTCTGCTCCAGAAGAGAAAAAGGAAGAGGCTCCCGCAGAAGAAGCAAAACCTGAAGAAACAGCTTCTCAAGAAAAACAAGAAGAACCTCAGGAAACAAAAGAAGAAGAAGAGAAAAAAGAGTAACGTTGACGTTACTCTTTTTTTATCATAGCATTACTTCTAGAGCATAAAGGTCGACCTTTATACGTATAACTAATTACACAACCGCATTCATGGAAAAAGACAAAGACTTTCTTGAGACTCTTGTAAAATCTCTCGTGAACTATCCTGAAGATGTTCAGGTAGAGAGAAAGATAGATGAAATGGGTGTACTTCTTACCCTGCGTGTGAACCGAGCTGACATGGGTCAGATCGTAGGACGCAACGGTTCAACAGCAAAAGCGATTCGTTCATTGCTTCGTATTGTTGGATTGAAGAACAATGCCCGTGTAAATCTCAAGATTCTTGAACCAGAAGTTGGAGAAGCTCCACAAAGAACTGAAGAAAGAACGCAGGCGCCTGCTCCAGAGCAAGCACCAGCAGCGCAATCAGAAGTGGACAAAGCAATGGAGGACCTTAAGAATCTTTAAAGTGTAACAACACTATTTTATGCTCAGAAAAACTTCCCAGATATGGGGAGTTTTTTCTTTTCTACCTCTTTTCTGTCATACTATAAATACATATGCACACATTTCATATCATTACGTTATTTCCAAAGATTATTGATACGTATGCCAATACTTCAATTTTAAAGCGTGCACAGGAAAACAAAAGTATTTCTGTTATTTCTCATGATCTTCGTATATATGGAGAGGGGAGACACAAGAAAGTTGATGACACCCCCTATGGAGGAGGTCCTGGGATGGTGATGAAGGTAGAACCAATCTATCGTGCTGTTGAAGGAATAAAGAAAAATTATCCATCTCGAAAAAAACGACAGGGACAACGAGTTGTACTATTCTCAACACGAGGAAAACAATTTACTAACAAAGAGGCAAAACGACTCTCACGCTATGATCAGTTGATATTCATATTAGGACGATATGAAGGAGTTGATGAACGTGTTGCAACGCATATTGCTGACGAGGAACTTTCGGTAGGGCCTTTTGTTCTCTCAGGAGGGGAGCTTCCATCATTAATTGTGCTTGATGCAGTTGCTCGCTACATTCCTGGGGTTCTAGGGAAAGAAGAGTCTCTAGAAGATATAAAGGGAAGTTATCCTGTCTATACACGTCCTGATGAATTTGCACCACATAGTGCAAGTAAGAAAAAGAAATGGACAGTTCCTTCTGTGCTGATGTCAGGGGATCACAAGAAAATAGCAGCATGGAGGAAGAAATTTGATAAGAACCATTGATATTTTTAAAGACTCTGCTAAGGTAAAAACAGTTCTTACTATTTTTATAACGAGAAAAGGAGAGGTGTATTGGAACCGAAAAAAGAACAAATGCCCAATAAATATTTTTTGTTAGGTATGATAATTCCTGTAACAGGACTTATCATTTTGTATTTTGCATTTCATGTCGTTCCACACATGATCTAACAAGAGATATGTTCCGTATCTTCTTTTACTATGATCTGATAGGGTATCAACAATGTTAGGTACGATGACGTTTCATACAGACATTCCCATCATTCTGTGTATGAATGTCTTCTATGCGCTTTGGTTAGCACCGAAGTTTCAAACATTGAAAAGAAAGAACATCTCTTAAGTAATTCCTATCTATGCCTTGTGAAAGGGTTGCAAAGCAATCTTCGAGCTTCACAGGGAGAAACATTACGCCGATCATGTGAGGCGTAGCAGGGTTCGACTGCAGCGCGCGCAAACGCTGGTCCCGCTCCATATTCTCTTTATCCCGCTTTCCGGAGCGGGATTTTTTATGTACACTAAGTGTATGGAATACGCACTATTTATTATTGTAGCGGGATATATTATCGGACTTGGTGCAGTCACTGTTATTGATATTCATGGATTTTTAGGAAGACGTTCTTCATATTGGACAGAAGCAACAATACGGACACACAAAGTAACTAAACCGCTTATTTGGATTGGAACGGTTCTTATTTTAAGTGGAACACTGTGGTTGTATCAGGATAGTCTTGATTCATATATTCCTTTTATACACTGGGGAATACTGGCAATAGTAATTGGAAATGGATTATTTCTTACATTCAATATTAGTGACTTTTTATTAACACAAGAAAGAGAGGGGAGGGAAAAGGAACTTCTTCCTTCTTCATTACAAAAGAGAATTATCGCTCATAGTATTGTATCGTTTGTGGGGTGGTGGGGGAGTCTTGTTCTCTTTATCTTTTTTCTGTACAAAAACCTTGCTTTTTGATAGGGTATCTTGTATACTCGTTGCGTTACGCACAATATGACACATATAGAGAATACAACTGAAAAAAAGGAAGAAAAAAAGGAGGAGGCAAAGCACCCAGCTTCATTTCAACTAAACCTTAAAAAGGATGGTGTAGTAAACGAAGAAAAGTTTGAAGAAATGATGAAAGCAGGGGTATTGTATGGACATAAGAAAACAAGGAAAAATCCTCATTTTTCTGATTACGTCTTTACTGTACGAAATGGTATTGAGTTAATTGATCTCTCAAAGACACTTGCTGCCATTGATATTGTTTCTCAAATGCTCAAAAAGTTTGTTGCAGAAAAGAAACGCATTCTTGTTATTGGAACACAGCCAGCAGCACATGATGCCGTTGAGAAACTCTCAGCAGCACTTGAGGGAAGTTCGTATGTAACAAAGAAGTGGATTGGTGGTCTTATTACTAACTTTCCTGTACTTTCAAAGAGACTTGCGACATACAAGAAAATGAAGAAAGATTTTGAAGAAGGGAAGTTTGAAAAATATACAAAACGAGAACGACTTCTTTTGGAAAGAGATATTCAGAAAATGTCTAACAAGTTTGAAGGGCTTGAAGATTATGAAGCACTTCCTGATGTTGTTTTTGTTATTGATACCTCTTTGAAAAATCACATTACTGCACTCCGAGAAGCACAAAAGAAAGGAAATGTCGTTATGGGTATTATCGATACTGATGATAATCCACATGATTTTGACTACTTTATTCCAGCAAACGATCATTCAAAGAAAGCTATTGAATGGGTTGTTGATTCTATCATTGCTAATCTTTCATAACCATGGATCAAACATTGTTAACACTTCGTAAAGAGACGGGGGCAGGAGTTATGGATTGTAAAAAAGCTCTTGATGACGCAGGGGGTGATTTAGAAAAAGCAAAGAAACTCATCATTGAAAGGGGAGTTGCCAAAGCACAAAAGAAAGGTGAGAGAAATACTGGAGCAGGACTTCTTACCACCTATATTCATGGAGATCGCATTGGTGTCCTTCTTGAGATGAGATGTGAAACAGACTTTGTTGCAAAGAATGAAGACTTTAAAAAAGTTGCTCATGATATTGCAATGCAGATTGCATCAATGAACCCTGAGACTGTTGACGAATTGCTTGCACAAGAATACATTAAAGATCCGTCTCAGAAAATTGAAAGTCTTGTGACGCAAGCTATTGCACGAATCGGAGAAAACATTAAAATAGAGAGGTTCTGTCGTTACGAACTATAGAACATGTATATCTACATTCTTGAGATTATTTTCTTTCTAAGCGCTGGTACCATGGTATTTCTTCTTACCCGTGCGATTCCTCACGTTGAAGAAGAGCATCATGATAAGAAAGTATGGAAGAGTGAAGGAGTGTTGCATAAATTAGATCAACAACTTCTCTCAAGAATTGGAAAGATGTTACGAAAAGTTCATGTATTAGTGATGAGATTAGATAGAACATTGTTTAAGTATATTGATGCGATAAAGAAGCAAGGCGGAAATGGGGGAGAAGAAAGAAGTATTTTTACTGAACTTGAAGAAAAGAATAACGAAGAAGACAAAGGGTAGGTAGTCCCGTAGGGGCCGGGGGCGGTCTGTAAAACCGTTGGCCATTGTGCCCGCGTGAGTTCGACTCTCACTCTGCCCACAGGTGCGCCACCTTAGCTCAGTGGTAGAGCAACTGTTTTGTAAACAGTAGGTCGTCGGTTCAAATCCGACAGGTGGCTCAAGAAAAAAAACGTTCTTTTTGGACGTTTTTTTTTGCGTAATTACTTTGTTATAATAGAATAGTATCTATACTTGGTGTCATTCTATTATCTTTATGAAAAAGGATATGTTTCAAAAAGAGGAGTTGAAGAACTTGTATTTTATAGAAAATAGATCAATAAGGGATATAGCAAATATATCTTCCTGTTCAGAGGGAAAAGTAAATTATTGGTTCAAAAAATATAATATAAAAAAGAGAAACATATCGGATGCTATATATTTAAAACACCATCCAGACGGAGATCCTTTTTCTCTCCGCATGCCCAGAAATAAGAAAGAGGAGAGGCTTTTTGGATTAGGGATCGGCATCTTCTTAGGTGAAGGAAATAAAGTTGATAAGTCCACTATAAGAGTCGGGAATACTGACGTAACAATATTGAGAATATTTGTAACATTTTTATTAGTATTTTTTAATATACATAAGGACAACTTAAGATTTCATTTGCAAATATTTAGTGATGTTGATACAATTGAAGCGCAAAAGTATTGGATTAAGGAATTAGGTATTACAAAAAATCAATTTTATAAAACCTCAATTACCAAATCTATTAAAAAGGGGACTTATAAGCATAAAAATAAAAGAGGAGTTCTTACGGTTTATTACAGCAATGTAAAAGCACGAAAACTTCTTGATGACATTATAAGCCAATGTAGCTCAGTTGGTAGAGCAACTCCATGGTAAGTCTTTTGCCCTTCTCAATGGAAACGTTGAGAAGAATCCCGAATAACGGTTAAAGGCCTTTGTATAGGTTCAGACCGTAGCGTTATATACGCTCGAACGACTGACAAGGGAGGCTACGGTTCTTGTGGAGCTATGCCTAAGATACAGTCTAATCCTCTTGTATAAATACAGTAGATATGATAAAAGAAGAGGTATTCATGAAGGAGTAGGTCACCGGTTCAAATCCGGTCATTGGCTCAAGATATAAAATAAAGATATGGCAAAATCAAAATTTAGTGAACATATTGTGAAGTTACGATGCGCTGAGTGTAAGCGTATTAATTACTATACTCGTAGAAATAGAAAGAGTACTGAGGAAAAGCTTGATATAAAGAAACACTGTAAATGGTGTCGAGCACATACTCCACATAAAGAAGCAAAGAAATAATAAAAAACCTGGTATCATACCAGGTTTTTTCTTTCTTGCGGGGCCACTAGGATTTGAACCTAGATCAGCGGTTTTGGAGACCGCCATTCTACCATTGAACTATAGCCCCATGAGTAGAATAAAGTATTATTGATAAAGAGGCAAGAATATTGACGTAGGTTTTTATTTATGGTAGTACTAGGGTAGGACGTTATAATAAAATAAATCAGAAAACAAATTGCCAGGAGGCAGATAATGAATAAAGTAATAGTAGTACTTTTGTTTATAGGTGTTTTTATGAGCAATATATTTGCTCAAACATATTTACAGATTGGGGCAGACCCAGTCGAAATCACTCGAGGGCTTGAGCCAGGACGTATGTGGGTCAAGTACAGCGAAGACGTTATAGGTTATACGAACTCTGGTAGCGGTAAGTGGTCATGGGGTATTATTCGAGCTGGAGAGATTTTTGATATCGCAATACAAGATTATGAAAATGATGCGGTACAAGATATGGTTATTGCTCATTGCGGGAATGATTTTTATATTCCTGAAGGGGGTAGTGCTCATACACTCCCGCGAAAAAAGAAACTTGAAAAGAGCAAAATTCAAGTTATTATTTCTCATGATCAGTTAAAAGCTCAAGGGGGATGCATTACCGAGGAGCAGTATAACCAGTTAAGAGATGATCATAATTTTATTATCTCTCTGCTCGGTAACATGAATGGCACCCTTAATGAAACAAATAAGCGGACAAAAAGCATTCAAGAACTCATTATAGAGATGAAGAATAGAATGTCAGGGCAAGGGGAAGGATCTGACAGTGACGATGATTCTGGTGCTGGATTTTGGAATACTGCAAAGTGGGTAGGTATTGCAGCTATTGTTGCATGGGTTATCTATGAGGTGGTTAAGATGTTCATAAATGATGATAATGGTGGGGATAAGGCTCCAATAGGCGGCCCGGCTCCAGATCCATGGAATTAGTCTTTTCTGATTTATTTGTAATGGTACACGGGAAGTAGCGGCTCTGTAATATAGAGCCGCATTTTTTTTAGATATATCTAGGACACAATTAGATGTATCTAGAAAGGTATTGACAACAGTCAGTACATTATATATAATGTATGCTACACCATAAATAAATGGAATAATCATAATTATGACAATCTTAAAGAGAATAACAGTAGTAGTTTTAATGGTCGGAACAGTTCTTGTTGGAACTGGGCCTCTATTTCCCGTTGAAGCTATCACCACCGCAAAATCAACCAATATAGTCGAAGGAGGCTCTTCTGGAGTTGCTCCAGTGACAACATCAATAACAAAATCCACTGAATCAGCTACTGTTGTTACCGAAGGAACATCAACAACTAACACATCACTTCGTTCAGTAGTGCGTGTTGATGATGTCAAAAAGACAACCTCAGGAACTTCTTCAGTGAAAGTTGTTAAAGAAACAGTTTCAGATCCAACAGTAGGAAGTATTGTAAAAGATACAAAACTACAAGTATTTGAAGAAAAAGTAGTTGAAGGAGAAGAAACAACAGAAGAAATAACTGGAACCGCATGGTTTAATACTGATCCACAAGACAAGAAAACACTTCGAACTTCAAACTATTCTCGAAATCCACAGTGTAATACCTGTTGGGAATCAAGTACCTATGCATCACAAGGAGAAATTGTGAGTTTTGTTGTGTACTATCACAATACGTCAAACAGTATTGCAGAAGATACACGTATCAATCTTTCAGCATCTCCACAATATAGTAATAACAAGATTGTTGTTACCTCAAATCTCTGGGCAGGTAATGCAGATACAGTAACTGACACGGTTGACGTTATGATGGAATCGGGTTCATCAGAACCATGGAATGTATCGTTTGATGCTGCCTTCTGGTATCCCAATCAAGATTCAAATAATCCAGATCCACTTCCCTATGGACAGAATGGATCAACAAGTCTTTCCTCATCAGGAGTACGTATTGGAAATATAACTCCAGGATGGGCAAGTCAAGGATACTTAGTTATACGTCTTTTACTTGAAAAGAATGGTGGAGGAGGAAATGAACCATCATCACCACGTGTTGTTACAACAGATGCAACGAATATAGGGAAAACAGAAGCGACAATTAATGCTGATATTACTCCAAATGGACTTGCAACACAGTACTGGTTTGAGTATGGAAAAACACGTTCTCTTGGAACGGTAACACTTCAAAAGACACTTGCTTCAAGTGGATATGATGCAGAGTCAGTTAATCAGGAATTACGAGGCCTTACTCCAGACGCAGTATATTATGTACGTGCAGTTGCAAAGAACAGCCAAGGAAAAACCTATGGAAATATAAAAGAATTTCGTACAGTTTCTGTTGATGGTCTACGAGCCCCAGAAGTACAAACTCTTTCCCCAGACACTATCACCAGCTCATCAGCACGACTCAATGGAAGAGTGAACCCACATGGCCTTGCAACTACCTATACCTTTGCCTATGGAACATCACAATCATTAGGTAACACAGTCACAACACATTCAGCAGGAAATGGATCAAGCTGGAAAGATGTCTCATTTACCCTTTCTGGACTTTCTTCAGATACCACCTATTACTATCGTATTGAGGCAACCAATGAAAAAGGAACAGTATATGGAGACATCATGTCTTTCTCAACACAAGGAACAACAGATCCAACTGGTGCTCCTATTGTCTCAACATTATATCCTTCAAATATAACTCAAACACAGGCAACGCTTCAAGGAACAGTAAATCCACAAGGACTCTCAACACAGTACTGGTTTGAATATGGAACAACGGCAAATCTTGGAAATCAAACAAGTGTATCATACGTATCAGGAACTGGGTTTAGCACAGTGAGCGTAGAAAAGGCACTTTCAGGACTCTCTCCAGATACACAGTATTATGTTCGAATTGTTGGAGAGAATAATAAAGGAACAACCTATGGAACATTAGTATCATTCAGAACAGATGATGCTGGAGGTGGAGGGGGAAATGCTCCGTTTGTTGAAACTATCGCAGCAGACAATATTACCGGAACTGCAGCTCGAATAAAGGGTACAGTTAATCCACAAGGAGTTACTGGTACTTATTGGTTTGAATATGGAACAACACCACAGCTTGGTACCGTTACCATACAACAGTCAATTAGTGCTATTTCATATAATCTTTCAGTATCACAGAATCTTCGAGGATTAGATGAAAATACTACCTACTTTTATCGAGTTGTTGGAAAGAATGCCACAGGAAAAACATATGGAAACATCATGTCTTTCTCAACAACAGGAGGAGGGACAACAGGATCAGCCCCAGAAGTACAAACTCTTTCCCCAGACACTATCACCAGCTCATCAGCACGACTCAATGGAAGAGTGAACCCACATGGCCTTGCAACTACCTATACCTTTGCCTATGGAACATCACAATCATTAGGTAACACAGTCACAACACATTCAGCAGGAAATGGATCAAGCTGGAAAGATGTCTCATTTACCCTTTCTGGACTTTCTTCAGATACCACTTATTACTATCGTATTGAGGCAGATAACAGTAAAGGAAGAGATGTTGGTGATATATTTAGCTTTACCACAGAAGAAGGTGGGGGAGGAGGAGACTTTACACCAACAGCGGTGACACAAAGTACAATCAATATTACCTCAAATTCTGGAACAATCAGAGGAACAGTAAATCCAAAAGGATTCACTGGTACCTACTGGTTTGAATATGGAACAAACGAAACATCACTTGGTTCACAAACAACACACAGTACTATTTCTGCAACGACAGACAATACAGATGTGTCAGCTAATATTAGTGGTCTAAGTGAAAATACTTCTTACTTCTACCGTGTTGTTATTGAAACAGCCATGGGACGAGCAGTCGGAAGCACTCTCTCATTCCTTACCGCAGGAGGCGGTGGAGGAGGCGGAGGAGGCGGTGGAGGTGGACCACGAGCTCCATTGACACAAACCTGGAACTCATCAGATATTACTCAGAATACTGCTATTCTTTACGGAGGAGCACTCGCAAATGGATCAACAGCATATGGATGGTTTGAGTACGGAGAAAATCGATACAATCTTTCTCAGACAACACAAGAGGTTCGAGTTGAATACTCTTATGACATTGAGCCATTCCAACAGGGTATTTCTGGATTGAAGAGAGGAACTACCTATTACTTCCGTGCAGTTGCACGAAACAACTATGGAGAATCAAAGGGTCAGATACTTTCATTTACCACCTTTGGTGAAGGAAGTACCGGACAGATTCCTTCGGTAACAACACAACTTCCTACCTTTACTTCTCAGAATGCATTGATTCTCTCAGGTTCAGTAAATCCAAATGGAACATCAGATACCAAGGCATGGTTTGAGTACGGTGTCACTGCAACACTTGGTTCACAAACAGGTTCTCGTGACATTGGTTCTGGAACTCAGTCAGCACAGTTTGCCTATGCACTTACAGGACTTACCCCAAATACCTCTTACTTCTACCGAGCAGTTGCGCAAAACGAATACGGTATTGTGAAAGGAGCTATTCTTGTAGGGACAACGCGATCTGTTATAACTGGTCCAATCCCTCCAAACCCAACTCCAGTTCCAACACCAATTGTTGTGCAGACATCAAGCACAGGAGCAGGATCATGTCTTCTCCTTATGCCAACACTTGATACCACAGGACTAGATGAAGGAGAACCATTTATCTTCTCAGTATCATATACCAACAACTGTACCTATGATCTTGAGAACGCATATCTTAAAGTTATTCTCCCAACAGAAACAGTATACCAATCAACAAACTTCCCATTCTTTGACAGAGATGCAAATGGTATCACCTACAACTTGGGAACAGTACGAGCAGGAGCACAATCATCTATCAGTCTTGAAGGAGAATTAAGTGGTGGAGCAAATATAGGAGATAGTGTTATCTTCAGCTCTGTCCTTAATTACATTGACCCTGAGGAACAACCACAATCAATTAGTGCCTATCTTACCGCACAGGTAACCTCAGAAAGAACCCTTACTGCTACTATCTTAGATGCCCTTGGTGGACTCTTTGAATCATGGTGGTTTAGCCTTCTTCTCTTACTCCTCGTTCTTGGTCTTATCTTCTGGATTTTCTTTAGAAAGAGAAAGGGAGAGGAAAAAGAACAGGTTGATGTGTTAAAAGTATAATACTGTCTTCACTACCCCCTCATCTGAGGGGGTAGTGATTTGACAGGGGAGTGTCTGTGCGTTACTATGAAAAACAACAGTCCGCAGACAGTAGGCGCACCTATAAGTCCTACCGAGGAACTAACGTATGTTGTGCGGCTGTATAAAGGTCGCTTTTTTATATAAAAAAACGTATGAAGACACGACAACAAAAAGAACAACAAGTTCAAAAAGGAAAAGAACTCTTAGAAAATGCACAATCAGTGGTATTTGTTGATTTCTCAAAAACACCAGTAAGTGCTATTGGAACTATGAAGAATGCACTTCGTGAGATTGAAACAACATATCATGTTATCAAAAAACGCCTCCTAAACCTTGTGTTAAAAGACAAGGGAATTGATGTTGATGTAAAGCAATTTTCTGGACAAGTGGGAACAGTATTTTCTCCAAAAGATATTTCAGATGCCGCAGGAGTGGTATACCGATTTGCAAAGGATCTTGGGAATGAAACATTTCAACTTCTTGGAGGATTTGATGTTGCTTCACAAACATTCTTTGGAGGAGAAGATATTATGAGAATTGGAAAACTTCCATCTCGAAGCATCCTTATCGCACAGGTTGCCGGATTGGTAAAAACACCAATAACACAATGTGCCTACGTTCTTGCTCAAATCGCAGAAAAGAAAGGAGCTGGTGAAGAGAAGGAAGTTGCAGCGGAACAGCCAGAAGTAAAAGAAGAGACTCCTGCAAAAGAAGAACCTACAACAGAGGCTGTTGTAGAAGAGAAGCAGGAAGAGGTGGTAGAAGAACCAAAAGAGTCTTCTGAAGAAGAAAAAGAGTCGTCACAATAAGTAATACACACATAACTATGGATAAAAAAATACAAGATATTCTTGATGCTGTAGAATCAATGACAACTCTTGAAGTTGCTGAGTTAGTAAAAGCACTTGAAGAGAAGTTTGGAGTTTCAGCAGCAATGCCAGCAGCCGCAGGAGCAGCAGCTGGAGCAGAAGAGGGGGCAGGAGAAAAATCAGAGGTGACTGTTGTTTTAAAGGCAGGAGGAGAACAAAAGATTAATGTTATCAAGGTAGTAAAAGAAATCACTGGTCTTGGTCTTAAAGAGGCAAAAGACCTCGTTGATGGAGCTCCAAAACCTATCAAAGAGAATGTAAAAAGAGAAGATGCTGAGGAGATGAAAAAGAAACTTGAAGAAGCAGGAGCTGTTGTTGAATTACAATAGTTCTTTGAGTCTAGGGATAAAACAGCGACGTTGTATAACGTCGCTGTTTTGATATACAATCTTTTAAGAGGACGCTTAGTTCAGTGGTAGAACGTTCGCTTCACATGCGAAAGGTGACAGGTTCGATCCCTGTAGTGTCCACAAAATAAATCCGCCATTATTGGCGGATTAAATTATTAAATTAAAATATTATTCTCCCATCTTCTGTTGCTCTTTCTTTAACAAAAGAGGAAGGAGGAAAACCAATAAAGGTACCTATCGGCATTGCTTTCCTACTAAGCGCACTTCCAGGAGCTGGTTCATACTGAACATATATTTTTCTTAAGAATAGGGATGTTTTCATTTATCCACAGCTAAAAGGTTGTATTTGTGGGGGATGTGTAGAATAATGAGAGGGAAGTGGGGAATTGTGGATAACTGTGTGGATAACAGTACAAAGTGGTGGATAACCTACCTCCCATAAAAAGGAGGTAGGAAAACCCTAAATAACATATGTTTCTAGGAGAATTCAAACATAATATAGATACGAAAGGACGCTTAGCTATTCCAGCTAAGTTTCGCGTACAGCTTGATGGAGGAGCAATTCTCACCAGAGGTCTTGATTCTTGTTTATTCTTATTCCCTAAAAAAGAATGGGACAGTCTTGTAGAAAAACTGATTCGTCTTCCACTTGCACAAGCAGGGTCTCGAGCATTTGTTCGATTGATGCTCTCAGGAGCAAGTGATGTTGATTTTGATTCTCAAGGACGCATCCTTATCCCAGAATCTCTTCGTTCATATGCACATCTTGATAAAAAGATAGTAGTGACTGGACTCTATAACCGTATTGAACTATGGGATGTTGATGCTTGGGATCAGTATAAACAAAAGACAGAATCTGCATCTGAAGAAATAGCTGAAAAGCTCGGAGAGCTGGGAATATAGTATGAAGCATATTCCAGTACTTTTACATGAGGTGATTGAGGGGCTCGCCCTCCAGAAAGGAATGAGTGTTGTTGATGGAACGATAAATGGAGGAGGGCACAGCCGTGAAATACTTACCTGTATCATGCCAAAAGGATCGCTTCTGGGAATTGATCTTGATGCATCATTGGTAGAGATGACACAAAAGAATCTTTTGGAACTGTATCCAGATGAGGATATTTGTGTCCTACAGGGAAGCTATACACAAGTACAAGAATTTCTTGATGGAAAACAGTGTCAGGCGATAGTACTTGATCTTGGGTTCTCATCACTCCACATGGAAGGAGGGAGGGGATTCTCATTTGAAGATGAGACACTTGATATGAGATATGACACGAATAGAGGAATTCCCGCATATCAGATTATTAATACATATCAAGAAGAAGAGTTGTCTGAATTATTTTTCACATATGGAGAGGAACCACTGTCTCGTCGTATTGCACAGGTGATATGCGAGAAACGAAAGGAATCTCCAATAACGAAAGCTCAGGAACTCTCAGAACTTGTTGCAGGAGTGTATAGAAGGAAATTTAAGACTCATTCTAAGAAACATCCAGCAACACGAGTATTTCAGGCACTTCGTATTGTAGTGAATGGTGAGCTTGATAATGTTGCAACATTTCTTTCTCTGATACCAGAAATACTTAGTAAAGGGGGACGATGTGCAATTATTTCATTCCACTCATTAGAAGACAGAATGGTGAAACATACATTCCATCAGTATGAAAAAGAGGGGAAGGGAAGAAGAATAACAAAAAAACCTATTGTTCCTTTACGAGAAGAAATTATTAATAATCCTCGATCACGATCAGCAAAACTTCGTATCTTTGAACACATATAATACACTATGACATTTATAGAATTTGGGAATACAACAAGAAAACATAAAACACTCTATGCACTAGGGTCTCTTGTACTTGCAGGACTTGTGATAGGGAACATTGCTCTGTATAACCAGGTTATTGGAATGAAACATAATCTTGAAGATATAAAAGATACCATTGAGAGGTCACAGGTACTTCAAGTTGAACTTGAAGATCAAGTGTTTGATATATTAGATCAGGTTGATGCTGACACTTTCTTGCAACAACAGGGATATGTTTCTGAGAAACATCCTTCCTATATGCATGGATCTCCTGTACTATCTCATCAAGATTTATGAAGGCGAAATTTTGGATAATACGATTACTTTTTATGGGGGCATTTTGCCTCTTTATATTCAATATATACACTATCCAAGTACAGGAGGGTGCCTATTATACAGAACGAGCACAAGCACAACAATCAGCTTCAGGTGCCTATGAGGTAAAACGAGGGACTATTTATGTCACTGACAAGAATAACAATGAGATTCCTGCAGTGCTTAACAAAGAATACCCTATTATTTTTGCTGTTCCTGATGATATAGAAAATCCATTTGAAACAGCGATGCGTGTGTCTGAGAAACTTGGACTTGACGAGGATGATTTGAGAAAGAAATTTACCAAAGAAGGAGACAAATATGAACTCCTTGTTGAACGCGCAACACAAGAACAAGTTGATCTGATACGAGAACTTGATATAGAGGGACTTCATGTACGATATGAGACATTTCGTTTTTATCCATTTGGAAATATGGGATCACATGTCTTTGGATTTATTGCTCCAACAGAAACAGGAACAATTGAAGGACGTTATGGAATAGAATTAATGCAAGATGATGTCCTGCGGGGAGAAGAGGGTGGTATCTTTACCTCTTCTCAGAACGGAGAAGATATCTATCTCACGATAGATAGAACGGTTCAGATTCAAGCAGAAAAAGTACTTGAGAGCTTAGTAAATGCATGGAACGCTGATGGAGGAAGTATTATTGTACAAGAACCTGCAACAGGAAAAATACGCACACTTGCCAATACGCCAGGATTTGATCCAAATGCATACTATGAGGCAGACCTAAAAGACTATCTTAATACCAGTATTGAGGCTGTGTATGAACCAGGGTCTGTGTTTAAACTTATCACTATGTCAGCTGCGCTTGATTCAGGAGCAGTGACGCCTCAGACAACATATAATGATGTGGGATTTGTCACACTTAATTCTCGAACGATTCGTAACTGGGATCTTAAAGCACATGGTGTTCAAACAATGCAGGAGGTATTAGAAAAATCCCTTAACACTGGAACAATATTTGCTGAACAGAAAACAGGACACGATACGTTCTATGAATACGTAAAGAAATTTGGAATAGGGGAGGAGACAGGAATTGCTCTTCCGGGGGAAGTGAAAGGAAGTTTATATAACCTTGAACATGGACGAGATATTCACTATGCAACAGCTTCATTTGGACAGGGTATTTCAACGACACCAATTGCGATGATTAATGCAGTGTCTGCTATCGCAAATGGGGGAGTTCTTATGAGACCACTCATTCGTCAAGATGAAGAGCCAGAAGTTATCAGGAGAGTTATTGATGTTGATACAGCTCATACTATGAGAGATATTATGGTATCTGCTGTTGATGAGAATGTTATTGCACACATCGCTTCATACAGCGTTGCAGGAAAGACGGGAACAGCATTTATTCCTGATTTTAAAAATGGAGGGTACAGTGACAATGTTATCAATACGTTTGTAGGGTTTGCTCCAGCCTCAGACCCTCAGTTTAGTATCCTTATTAAATTAGTAAATCCTCAGAATGCACCACTTGCAGGACAAACTGTTGTTCCTGCATTCCGTGAACTTACCCAATTTCTTCTTAACTATTATGAAGTAGCTCCCGATAGGGACATAGAATCATGAAACAGATAGCACTTCGTATACTACAGACAATTATTCGATTTCTTGCACGCATGGTAGTGGCTCGGTACAAGCCAACGATCGTTGCAATTACAGGAAGTGCAGGAAAGACATCAACAAAGGAAGCTATCTATGCAGCCCTGTCTCGATTTAAACGAGTGAGAAAATCTGCAAAGAATTTTAATAATGAACTAGGAGTATCTCTTGCTATTATTGGGGAATGGGAGAGGATTTCTTCTCCGGTGGTATTTTTTTGGTTTCGTGTTATTGGATCTGCGATCTCTCAAATACTCTTTCCTTCATCAACATATCCTGAGGTACTTGTGCTTGAATATGGTGCTGATAGGGCAGGGGACATTGATCGCCTTATGGATATTGCCCGTCCTGATATTGCCGTTATTAGCGCAATAGGGATCATACCAGTACATGTTGAATTTTATGCAGCAGGTGTTGAGGGGGTGGTAAGAGAAAAGAGTAAACTTGCAACAAAACTTCCTGCAGGAAAGTGTGTATTTTTGAATGCAGATGATATACATACACCTGAAATTATGAAACGAACTCGTGCTCGTGTTGAAACGTTTGGATTTTCTGAGAATGCAACAATGCGAGTATTTCAGTTCAATCATATCTATGACAAATCAACAATACGAGGAGCACTCTGTAAAGTTCAAAAAGAAGGCTCTATTGTTCCTGTAACATTGCCCGCTGTCTTTTCCGTATCTCACGGGTATGCTGTCACCGTAGCACTGCTTGTGGCAGCAGAATTTGGGATAAACATAGTAAGTGCAGGAGAAGCTCTTTCGGACGCATATGAGGCTGCTGAGGGCCGTTCACGCATTATTCCTGGTATCAAACACACACAGGTTATCGATGAAACATACAATTCCTCACCCCTTGCTCTTGAAACAGCTCTTAAGACACTCTCTCTTATCACATCACGAAGAAGAATAGCGGTACTGGGGGACATGCTTGAACTTGGTGACTATTCCCTTAAGGCTCACGAGAAAGCGGGGAAACAGATTCTTGGAGCAGTTGATATATTAATTACCGTTGGTCCTCGTGCTCGTTTCATTGGAAACAATGCAAAGAAAGATGGTATGAAAGAAGATATGGTATACATCTTTGAAACTGCTCATGAAGCAAAGAAAGTACTCCAAGACATTATGAAAGAAGGGGATATTATTCTTGTAAAAGGATCACGTGCTATTGGACTTGATATAGTGCTTGAGGAGATTGTTGAGCGATAACTATTGTATTTTGCCTTTTCTGTTGGTATTCTCCTTTTTGAAAGGGCCCCATCGTCTAGCCCGGTCAGGACGCAAGGTTCTCATCCTTGAAACACGGGTTCAAATCCCGTTGGGGTCACAAGACTAATATGTAATAAGTTCAAGACCTTGGAACCATATCAATCGGTGAGCGAAGCTCAATTC
>DYGB01000004.1 GCA_020724905.1 Candidatus Paceibacter sp.
TTGGCGGAGAGGAAGGGATTCGAACCCTTGGTGCTGTTTCCAACACACTTGTACTCCAAACAAGCCCATTCGACCGCTCTGGCACCTCTCCTCTATCCCATCCTATTACATTTTCCTCAGTGCTTCAATTCTCTCCTCTATAGGGGGATGAGTCATAAAGAGTTTTGCAAAGAATGGTGTCTTTGTATTACTCACATCAGCTTTAAAAGGATTGGCAATATACAAATGCGCTGTTGCTTCTTTTGCTTTCTTTAGTGGCTTTCCTGATGCTATCTTTTCAAGCGCTGAGGCTAACCCTTCTGGGTAACGAGTAATTAAAACAGCAGTTGAATCTGCTCCAAATTCTCTTTTTCGAGAAATAGCAAGTTGGATAATCATCCCTGCAATAGGGGCGATAATAATAGCTGCAATACTAATAATTAAGAGTACTGGATTTCCTCCTCCCTCTCGTCTGTCCCCTCCTCTCCCTCCTCCCATCCACATCATACGAATGAAAAAATCAGAGATAAGAGCAAGAGTCCCCACTAATACCACCACTACTGTCATCACCAACGTGTCATAGTTTTTCACGTGAGCAAGTTCATGAGCAAGTACTCCTTCTATCTCACTTCGATCAAGTTTCTCAAGAAGACCTGAGGTAACTGCAATCGCAGCATGAGAAGGGTTTCGTCCTGTCGCAAATGCGTTAGGAGAAGGATCATCAACAACATAGAGTGCAGGCATCTCCATTCCCTGGGAAATACACATATTCTCAAGGAGATTATAAAGCTCTTTCTGTTCTCCTCTCTCTACCCTCTTTGCATTATTTAACTTCATAACAATCGTATCTGATTTCCAGTACGCGGTAACGTTTAATAACAAGCTAATCCCTACCGCAAGATAAAGAATAAAAGGATTCTCATAGTAATAACTCACTGCATAACCAATACCGATAATAACAATAAGAAAGACGATGAATAATATCCACGTCTTTCGTATATTGCGTGTACGGAATGAATAAGCGCTCTGCATCATGACTTATGCTTCGTTATCTTTTTTTGGTTCTTCTTTCTTTGTAATCTTCTTCCACTCAGAGAAGATGAAGATATACAGGATATCAATAATACCGTAGGTATTAAGAACAAGAATCGCAACAAACCAGTATGGATTCTTCTTTTGAGCTGCTGCTTTCCACAGTGCAAATCCTTTCCATGCAAGAGACCACAAGGTTACCACAACAAAGAGAAGTGTATTCTCTTCGATAAAGGCAATTATTGAATCAATATTTTCAAACATAGTGTTATTCTTCTTTATTAAATGATACTGATACGACGTCTTTTTCCTCTTCATTTTCTACATCAAAGAACTCTTCCTCTTTAATACTAAAGAGTGATGCAAGTACATTGGTAGGGAATGTTTGTACACGATTGTTCAAATCAAGTACTGTTGTGTTGTAAAACCGTCGTGCTGCTTGAATTTTATTTTCTGTGTCAGAGAGTTCTCGTTGTAATTCAAGAAAGTTTGCATTTGCTTTAAGATCTGGATAGTTCTCAGATACTGCAAACAATGTTTTTAGTGTATTAGTGAGCTGATTTTCAGCTTCAGCTTGTTGCTCTTTTCCTTCTGCACTAATAGCAGCACTTCGTGCCTCAGTTACCTGCTGAAATACACCACTCTCATGTGAGGCATATCCCTTCACTGTTTCAACAAGGTTTGGGATAAGATCATATCGACGCTTTAATTGTACGGTAATATCAGACCATGCCTCTTTTACTCTGTTACGGGTACGAATAAGTCCGTTATAGACAAAGATAACCCATATCACGAGTAGTGCGACGATGATCCATATAAGATTTGTTTGTAGAAATTCCATATAGATACAGTATATATGGAATTAAATATAAAGAAAAGGTGGAGTTATACAACTCCACCTTATTTTTATACTAATTCTTTTTTGAGACAAAATACCCCAACCATGTTCCCTGATATGCTCTGATTATCATCAAGGGAAAAAGTTGAAATTTCGCGTACTGCTCCTTCATTATGTTTCACAGAAAAAAGAATACGATCTGGTTCTTCTCTTTCTACAATAATACTCTCAGAAAACACGAGATAATTTCGTGTGTTGTCTGGAAACAAATTTGTAATACATAGTGTTGGAGCTGTTTCTTTTGGACACAACGCAACACTATAGATATGTTTTCCTATTTTTGTGTAACTTCCCAGTACATGTTTATGAATGGTTTCAACATGAACAGGGTTTCCAAAGTCTAATGATGACAAATCAAGAAATGCAAGATCTACATTTTCTGCAATGCTTTCTTGAGAGATGATATCCAAAGCATTGTAAGCATCTTTAGATACTCTGTACTGAGTTCTTCCCAGTACGCCCTTGAGAGTTACATTTGTATTCCCATTAAACATGCCTACATGGAAATTCTTATCAAGCAGTACTGTAAGGTCATGCCGTAAAATAACTGTCTTTATAACAGTTATTCCTTGAAAGTAGTGTGACATATTATGCCTCCTTTTTAATGTGCGTACCTATACTATACGTATTTCATATTATACTGTCAATAAAAAGCCGCTCTATACAGGGCGGCTTCTTATATACTATATTCTTTTTTACATTCCCATCATGCCTGGCATTCCTCCTCCATGATTGTGACCATCATCTTCATCATCATCTTTCTTTGGGGCATCAACCACAACAGCTTCTGTGATAAGGAGCATTGATGCTGCTGATACTGCATTTGTCATAGCTGAACGAACTACTTTGGTAGGGTCAATAATACCAGCTTTAATCATGTGTTCTTCATATGATCCTGTTGCAGCATTAAATCCATAATCTCCTTTTTGAGCAGCAACATTATTAAGGACAACAGCTCCATTATGTCCTGCATTCTGAGCAATCTGTTTAAGCGGAGCAACAATAGCATTGAGTACAATCTTTGCACCCACAACAACAGGAAGGTCATCTTTCTTTTGAAGGTGTTCTATGAGTGTTTTAACTGCTCCTGCTGCACGTACCAATGCAACACCTCCTCCAGGAACAATCCCCTCTTCCATAGCAGCTTTTGTTGCGTTAATAGCATCTTCAATACGATACTTCTTTTCTTTTTGTTCTACTTCAGTGGCTGCTCCTACTTTAATCACTGCAACACCTCCAGAAAGTTTTCCGAGTCGTTCTTGTAGTTTTTCTTTATCAAATTCTGATTCAGTGTTTTCAATCTGTGCTCGCAGTTGAGCAACACGTTTTTGGATAACTTCTTTATCCCCTTTTCCACCAACAATCTTGGTATTCTCTTTATCAGATACAACACGATGTGCTGTTCCTAGATGCGTAATATCAATATTTTCAATCTTTGCTCCAATATCATCAGTAACAACTTCAGCACCAGTGAGTGCTGCAATATCCTGCAACATCTCTTTCTTACGATCTCCAAATCCAGGAGCTTTTACTGCAAGGACGGTAAAGACACCACGAATCTTGTTAAGTACTAATGTTGCAAGAGCTTCTCCTTCAATATCATCAGCAATAATAACCATCTCTTTCTTTCCTGTTTTTACCACCTTCTCAAGCAATGGAAGAATTTCATTAATTGATGAAATCTTTTTATCAGTCACTAAGATATAAGGGTTTTCAAGATCAGCCTCCATTTTTTCTGAGTTTGTCACCATGTAGGGTGATACATATCCTCTATCAATCTGCATTCCTTCAACAAATTCTGTGGTAACACCAATGGTTTGTCCTTCTTCAACGGTGACGACACCATCTTTTCCTACCTTTTCAATGACTGCAGCGATTTCTTTTCCAATATGTTCATCTCGAGCTGAAATAGTTGCTACCTGAGCATATTCTTCTGGAGTTGAAATATCTTTTGATTCTTTTTTTAATTCTGCAATAACGGTTTCATATGCTTTCTGCATTCCTTCATGCATCCCTACAGGATCAACTCCTGCAGCAACATTTTTAAGGCCTTCGTTAATAAGAACTTGAGCGAGTACCGTTGCTGTTGTTGTTCCATCTCCTGCACTATCATTTGTCTTTGAAGCAACTTCCTTTACTAACTCTGCACCAATGTTTTCAACTTTGTTTTCAAGTTCAATTTCTTTTGCAATGGTAACACCATCGTGAGTCACGATAGGAGATCCATACCCTCTTTCAAGCACCACTGCTCGTCCCTTTGGACCGAGTGTTGTTTTCACTGCATTTGCCAAGGTATCGACTCCTTGTTTCAGTGCCTGTCGAGCTACTTCTCCAAATAGTATTCTTTTAGCCATAGATATTATATAAATTACTTATCAAGGACTGCTACGATATCACCTTCATCTCCAATGAGATACTTTTCTCCTTCGACTTCTACCTCATCAAATCCATATTTCTTAAAGAGTACCTTTTGTCCTACCTGGACCTCCATAGGAATAACAGTTCCATCATCTCCTTTCTTTCCAGGACCAACAGCAACAACCTCTCCAGTTGTTGGCTTTTCATCGCGATCAGGAAGTACAATACCTGACTGCGTCATTTTTTCCTCATCAAGAGGTTTGAGTACAACACGGTTTGAAAGTGGCTGTATATTCATATGTAGTATATGTTTCTTATTTATAAAGCTTCTCGACCTTGAGAAGTTAAGTCGAGAGTATTATATGAGTCAACAGGTACAAAGTCAAGAAAAAGGGAGCGAAATGCTCCCTCTGTATATTACTGCGCTGATTTGAGATTTTCTAAGAATTCTCGCGTTACCGCGAGTCTTCCATCGATAAGAAATACAAGATTGGCTCGGGATTGGCGAAAATAATACGGAAAAAATCCAGCATCATCTTCCCACTGCCCAATGAGTCCAAACAACATTCTGCTTTCATCAAGTTTGTGTCTTTGATAAAAAGAAACAAGCTCTGGTATATGGAACGGTTCCCAAGAACCCTTTTCTTGGAAAAATCTAAGAAGATCTCCTGCAGCCCATTCTACTTCAGCTTTACCAAAAGATCCCGCATGCATTCCATTAGAGGAAATCTCTGAAGGTGGGAATGGTTGAAGTGCTTTTGAATAGATTACATCCTCAGATGTTACTTCTGAGCTCATATGAACCCTCCTTACTTTTGTGTGAAATATCTATTTTTAGGATACAACGTATATATGTACTAGTCAATATATAAAAAGCCCCCATAGATATGAGGGCAAACACTAGTACAATCCATCTATCCTTTCCAGGTTAGCAATATAACCTGAAAGAAATAATATGATTGCAACAACAAAGAAAAAGAATCGTACCGGGATTTTTCTTGCTTGGTCATAAAATTCCTGTTCTTCATTTGAGTCCCTTGTGGTGTATATCAATACACCACCTATGATAACGAGAGCTACAATAAGTAATCCTCCCATCCTTTCCTCCTATTAACTTATTAATATTCAATACTATATATTATACTCTTTTAGTATATAAATGTCAATCCTCCTCTCTATCTCCTATCTTTTCTATTCGTGATACATCTTTGTGGATCTTTTGAAATTCCTTTGTGGCATGAGCATACGTATTGAGTGTTGTTTCAAGCTGTTTCCCAATTTTATCCATATACTCTTCATACGTGCTCAAATGTTTTGATAACTCCCCTACTCGTTTAATAATGTCACGTGCTGAAGACTCTATTTGAAATGCTTTAAAGCCATAGAGGATAGATTGAAGATAAGCAGCAAATGTTGTAGGAGAAACAATAATAACCTGCTTCTCATGATAGGCGTATTCAATAATGCTTCGGTTACGAGACTTTACCCCTCCAATTTCATTAACTAAAAGATCGTAATAAATAGCTTCTGCAGGAATAAACATAAAGGCAAAGGGAAGGGTCTTTTCTTCAGGACGAATATATTTTGCTGTCTCATCAACTCGTTTCTTTAAATCATTCACAAATTCTTTTTCATATGCTTCTCGCCTCTTATCATCATCTTCATTGATAAGGCGATTATAATTATCTAAAGAAAACTTTGCATCAATAGGGATGATACCTTCTTGAGCTCGTATCACTGCATCAACCTTCTCTCCATTTGAAAACATGTATTGGAGTTCAAAGGCATCAGGAGGCAAAATATTGTTAAGGATAAGCTCAAGTCCTGCTTCTCCAATGCTTCCTCTCTGTTTTTGATTTTTAAATACTTTTTCAAGATTTTGCAGTTGTTCGGTAATACCAAACACCTGTTTGTTTGTTTCTTTTACCCCGGTGAGTTCTTGTGTTACTTCTTTTAACACTTTTTGAGATTCAAAGAGTCGTTGTTGCAATGACTCTTGCATCCCCTGCATTTGGTTTTGGATAAGTGAGAGTTCATTATCTGAATGTTTTTGATCTTTCTTTTTAAATAACAAAACAAGCACTACCACTGTAGCGATCTGTATTATCAACACAATACCGATTCCTATCCACTCCATATATGATATGATGAGTGTACCATATGAAAGATACATCGTCATCTCTTCCTGTTGTTGTTATTACAGGAGGATCTTTGGGAATAGGGGCAGCAACAGCAGGAGAATTTCTTCTTCGTAATTGGAGAGTCGCACTATTAGACATCACTCCTCTCCCAAAAGATAACCCAGCGTATGACAGTTCTTCTGATCGAGTGTTATTTTTGCAGACTGATATTACAAAAGAAGCTCAAGTGAAAAAAGCATTCGAAACAATATATAGCTCATGGGGTCGTATTGATACCCTGATTAATAACGCTGGTATTGCACAGGTAAAGGCATTTGAGAAAACAACTCCTCAAGAGTGGAGTCACATCTATGATGTAAATGTTATGGGAACACTTCTCGTTACACAAGTATCACTCCCCTATCTAAAAAAACAAGATGCTTCTCAAATTATTACCATAGCGTCTGGAGCTGCTGATCATGGTATTAAAGATCTTTCTCTGTATGGAATGAGTAAAGCTGCGTTAGTTAACTTTTCTCAAGCACTTCATGCAGAATTAGGGAAGTACAATATCTCTGTGTGTGCTATCACTCCAGGATCCACTGATACTCCTCTTTTTAGAAAAGCATTCCCTGGACAAAACCCGATTCATACTCCTGTCTATGTAGCGCGCATTATTGCAGATGTAGCAGAACATATTATTTATCCAAATACTAATCGTATCGTTGATACCTTTTATCATAGACATCAGAACTAATCATAAATAAAACACCTTATAGCAATAAGGTGTTTTTAATATAGATTTATTTATTGGCCCATTTTTTCCAAATTCTTTCTCCAAAGAACAACATTACTGGCCATATAAATCCGAAAACTGCTTGAGTTATTCCTATAGCAGCTTCATGAGGAAGAAAATCTCCGGGTTTATAATATTTCTTTTGAAATCGATTCCACGTTACCCCAGAAACGGTTCCTCCTATAATCATATATAGAAACAGTCCAAATATTATAATGAATAATTTATCCAAAGGAGTCATATCTCACCTCTTTTCTTTGTGTATGTTCTATTCTTATTTATAAAACATATACTTTTTTATGTCAATATTCTGTTTGAATCATCCTCTTTTTTTATGCTAAAGTCTCTCTAGAACTGTTAACAACTAGAAGAGGTAGTGTTATGTCACTCTATTCATATCCTGTTATGTGTCCCCATACAAAAGGGAAAATTATCTCAGGAGATATTTTCATTGGTATCAATGAAGACTCTGGAGAATTTGTACTCGCTATAGAATGTATGACGTGTCGGGAACGTCATCATTTTCCCTTTAAAAGACTTACCGCAGAAGTAAGAAAGATTGCAAAAGAGGAAAGCATACATATACCCTCATAAAGGGAAAAGAGCTCTTAGGAGCTCTTTTTTATATACTTTATTGATGAGGTATGTCCCCTTACAATTTCTAATGTTGAAGGAGGAATCTGTAGTACTTTAGCAAGTTGTCGTATGACATCAGCATTCGCTTTTCCTTTCTGGGGAGCTTGTGTTGTCCAGATAATATATTCTTCACCTTTCTTTTCTACTCCTTTCTTATTTTTTTGTGCTTTTACTTGAACTTTGATCATGTTTTTTTAAATACTTTCCTGTCGCTGTATTTTTTTCTACCGCTTCATCTATTGTTCCCTCAAATACAATCTTTCCTCCTGCTTCCCCTCCTTTTGGACCAAGTTCAATGATCCACTGTGCCTGGTGCAAGACATCAAGATTATGTTCGATAACAAGGACAGAATTCCCTTTCTCAACCAGTGAGGTAAGAATAAAAAGAAGTTTTCTCACATCATCAAAGTGAAGCCCCACTGTTGGTTCATCAAGGATGTACAGAGCATCTCCATGAGATCTCTTTGAGAGTTCATCAGCGAGCTTTATTCGTTGTGCTTCTCCTCCTGAAAGTGTCGTAGCTGATTGTCCTAATTTCATATACCCCAGCCCAATTGAATCAAGAAGTTCTAACTTGTCAGCAATATTAGAAAATGGAGCAAAGAATTCTTTTGCTTCACGAATAGAAAGATCTAGTACATCAGCAATACTTTTTCCTTTGTAGAGCACTTCAAGCACATCAGGAGAAAATCGTTTTCCCTGACAGATATCACAAGGAACATACATATCTGGAAGGAAATACATCTCCACCTTCTTATACCCTTCTCCTCGACATGCTTCACAGCGTCCTGGTTTTACGTTAAAGCTGAAATGAGATGGACTGTATCCTCGTATCTGTGATTCATCAAGACGAGCATAGAGTTGTCGTATTGGAGTAAGAATACCAGTATAGGTAGCTGGATTTGAACGAGGCGTTCTTCCAATAGGACTTTGATCAATCATGATAACTTTCTGAAGTTCCTCATGTCCGCTCAGAGTTTTATACTCCCCCGGGACAACAGCCATGGACGATACTTCTTTTTGAAGTGCTTTTGCAAATACTTCAAGAATTAACGTGCTCTTCCCTGATCCTGACATACCTGCAACACACACAAACTTGTTAAGAGGAACGGTCAGTGTCACATTTTTTAAATTAAATTGTGTTGCTCCTGAGAGCACAATTTTCTTCTCTTTTCTAGATATCTGTTTATAAGGATGAACCACTTTCTTTTTCCCTGACAGATACTCCCCTGTTAATGTATGTGCTTTTTTAAGTTGTGCAGGGGTCCCTTCAAAAACAACTTTTCCTCCTTCATGTCCTGCACGAGGACCTATTTCGATAATCCAATCAGCTCGATCAATAACGCGTTCATCATGTTCAACAACAACAACGGTATTTTGAAGATCACGAAGGTGATGTAGCGTATCAACTAATTTATCTGTATCTTGTGCATGAAGTCCTATTGTTGGTTCATCAAGTACATAGATAACTCCAGAAAGCCCAGCTCCTAGTTGTGTTGCAAGACGAATGCGTTGATTCTCCCCTACAGAAAGTGTGGTAGCTGAACGATGAATAGTCATATACTCAAGCCCCACATCAACAAGAAACCGTACCTTTGTTTGTATTTCTTTTATAATGGGTTCTGCGATAGTTTTCTGTTCATTGCTCATGCCTGTATAGATATCTTTTTTAAGAAATGAGAAGAGATCCTTTACTGGCATAGAGACGAGATTAAATATATTCTTTTCTCCAATATAAATAGCTCTACTTTCTTTTTTAATACGAGCTCCTTCACAGGCACTACAGGTTTTTTCTCTCATATGTTTTGAGAGTTCTTTTCTGATGTAGTCTGATTCAGTTTCATAATAGAGGCGTTCAAGTCGAGGAATAACTCCTTCAAATTTTGTTTTCCCTTTCCAGTCCCCATCTTCAAGATAGATAACCTCATCTTTATTTCCATACAAAATGGTATTTTGAATATCTTCTGGAATATCTTTAAATGGTGTTGTCCTGTCAATTCCTGCTTGTTCTAAGATGGTGCGGGTTACAAACTTTTGCCACTGTGCCCCCAAAGCACGACGTGCCATACGATTGAGGGTATACCATGGTATTATCGCCCCAACTTCAAGTGATATTTCAGGAGCAATTAGTAAAGAAAGATCTATTTCTAGTTTTGTCCCAAGCCCCTGACACGTTGGACATGCTCCATAGGGGCTATTAAATGAAAATGATCGTGGCTCTATGTGAGGAACTGAAAATCCACACGTACTACACGTATAGTGTTCTGAATAGGTGATATCTTTTATTGCCTCTTTCTTTCCAATGGGAGTGATAGAAATTCTCACAAATCCCTTTCCCATGACAAGTGCTTTTCGCACTTTTTCAATAACCTCACTGGACTCTTCCTTCATGAGTTTTTCAATTCGCTTCTTTTTCTTTTTGAGAGCTTCTTTTTCTTTTTTAGAAACTGCACCTGCAACATCCATTTTCAAACCAGTCATAATACTTCCCACGACAACTTCAATAGTATGTTTTTTATTCTTGTCCAGTTCCATTCCTCGAGCCTCATCAAATGATACATAACTTCCATTAATACGAAGACGAGGATATCCTGATCGACTAATCTCATCAAGAACTGCTTTGTGTTCTCCTTTTTTCCCATCAACGATAGGGGCAAGAATACGAACTTCTCCTTCTGAGGCATGAGACAGTATTGCCTCTGTTATTTCTTGAGGAGTTTGTGATGTTATTTTTTTATGGCAATTAGGACAATACGGAATACCAACGCGAGCAAAAAGAAGTCGAAGGTGATCATATACTTCTGTAATAGTCCCTACCGTTGAACGTGGATTTGATGAAACGCTCTTTTGATTAATCGCAAGTGTTGGAGACAGTCCTACAATTTTTTCAACATCTGGTTTTTTAAATCCTCCTAAGAATTGACGAACATATGATGAGAGCCCTTCTAGATATCGTCTTTGGCCTTCTTCATATAGCGTATCAAATGCTAATGATGATTTTCCTGATCCTGAGACACCACAAATAACCACAAGTTTATTTCGTGGTATGGTCACAGACACATCCTTCAAGTTATGAACATGAGCGTGATGTATCTCTATATCATTCGTTTTCTTTTGTGACATATGCTGAACCTAGCATACTGTATGTCCATCGTTTTGAGAAGAGTTGACATTCCATTAACTATACACTGTGAAATAAAAGCGGCTTATACAAGCCGCTTCATTTTTATTTCATACACGTTGGAATTCCCCATGACTCCCGATCAAAAGAGGTAGAACCAAGAAGTATATCTCCATTTTCTTCTATAAATCCAGGATACCTGTCCCCTTCCCATCGGGACATACCCGCAAGCATACCATGATCTTTGAGAAGTGTTGGTCGCAACATGACTAGAGCAAGCACTTCATCAAGAAAAAGCATTCTTTTCCCGTTTCTTTTTGTCCAGTCATCAACGACATTCTGTTTGAATCCTTTTGTGGAATATCCCAGGTCAACATTATCGATAATATAGGGGTATTCTTCTCCAGAGGATTCATAGGAGAGACATTGATTCACCATACTTCGAAGTTCAAGTGCATCCATATATTCTTTTTTTAATACATGAATGAGTTGAATCTCGATTGGAATTATGGCGGAAGGAATAACCAACACTTTCGGAATGTAGTCATGTCCGTTTTCCGGAATGACAACACTGTCTCCTAGTACATTTTCAGATAAACACATCTTCATTTTTGCATCCGCAGATGCAGCATCGAGACGTGTTACATATCCAAAAGCTTTATCAAACTCAAACCGTTCTTTATAGATTTCCCACTGTTTCATCATCATCATCCACAATGGTACTGTTTTTTCTATAACGTGTTGTTGTTCCATGACAACCTCCTTGTATTTAGTATATGATACAATTAACGAGCTAGGTTTCTTATATCATATTCCATGAACAAGTCAATCCAAGAACAAATACAGAGTCTCCCCACCACCCCTGGTGTATATCTCTTTAAGAATAGTGATGAAGAGATTATTTATATTGGAAAAGCAAAACAGATACGAAAACGTGTACAATCTCACTTCTCTTCACAAAAACAATCTATCAACTTTTATGCGCAGGTTGTTTTTATAGAGACAATCCCTACACGCACCGAAAGAAACGCCCTTATCCTAGAAAACGACCTTATCAAAAAACATCAACCAAAATATAATATTGAATTAAAGGATGATAAAAACTATACCTTTGTTTCTTTCTCCCCTCATGACTTTCCTATCGTCTCAACAACGCATCAACCAAAGAAAAAAGGATATAGGTACAATGGACCCTTTATATCAGCTCGAGAAGTACGATCCTATCTCAAACACCTTCGAAAACTTTTTCCCTACAGAACATGCATTCATACATATGAGAAGCCTTGTTTGTATGCTGATCTAGGTTTATGCGCAGCACATACACCTCATACACAAGAAGAATACACTCGTATCCTTTTGGGTCTTGAAGCATTTCTCTCCCTTCTTGGAGGAAAGCGTATTGCCCTTGAAGGATATGATATCTCTCACAGTCAGGGATCATATGCTGTTGGTTCAATGGTTCGCTTTAGCTCAAAAACACCAAAGAAAGATATGTATCGACGATTTAAAATACAAAGCACAACCAACAACGATCCAAAAGCATTAAAAGAAATTATTTCTCGACGCCTTACTCATGATGAATGGAGTACTCCTGATCTCATCGTTGTTGATGGAGGAAAAGGACAACTTGCTCATCTCAAAGATATTCCCCTTCCTATCGTTGCACTTGCAAAGGGCCTAAAAAGAGACATGGAGAGTGGAACACTGTATTCTCACTATGGTTCTATTCCCCTCCTCTCACTTCCTCCCTTGATATCAGAAACACTTCTTCGTCTTCGCAATGAAGCACATCGATTTGCTATTACCTATCAAAGATTGCATCATAAAAAAACATTGTTATGAAAAAAGTGTTTAATATCAGAAAAGAACCAGCTCCTGCTGGAAATCAGCCACAAGCAATTACATCGCTTGTTTCAAACTACACAAAAAAGAAAAAAGATGTACGCCAAACACTTCTTGGAGTAACAGGGAGTGGGAAAACTCTCACTATGGCACATACGATAGAGAAGCTTGGCGTCCCTACGTTAGTGCTCTCTCATAACAAAACATTAGCTGCACAGTTATACGAAGAATTTAGAGCGCTCTTTCCTCATGATAATGTTCGCTACTTTGTTTCATACTACGACTACTATCAACCCGAAGCATATATCCCTACCTCTGATACCTATATAGAAAAAACAGCTCAAATTAACGAAGAGATAGAACGTTTGAGGCACCAAGCTGTCTCATCAGTTCTTGAACGGAGAAATACCATTGTTGTTGCTTCAGTTTCAGCTATATATAACCTTGGTGATCCAGAAACATATCAACAGCTACGTATCGAATTAAAAAAAGGTGATGTGATAACTCCCCGAGAACTTCTCTCACAATTACGATCATTACAATATGAACGAAATGAATATGAATTCTGGAGAGGATCGATGCGTCAACGAGATGACTTTATTGATGTATGGCCCCCAGGAGAAGACTATATTATTCGCATACAGTTACAGGGAGGTGTTATTAAGGATATACAGATTATGGAACCGCTTGGAGGAGCGTTAGAGTCGGTGGAATCAATTTCTATATTCCCAGCTCAATTCTGGCTCTCAGAAGAAAAAACTCGTTCACGTGCGATTGCATCAATAAAAAAAGATCTTGCCAAACAACTTAAAGCACTCGAACAAGAAAACAAACCTCTCGAAGCAGAACGTCTCAAACGACGAACACACTATGACCTTGCTCTCATTGAAGAAATTGGATGGTGTAAAGGAATAGAAAACTATACCCGTTACTTTGAAGATAGAAAAAAAGGAACTCCTCCCTATACCCTTATCGATTACTTCCCAAAAGATTTCCTCACTATTATCGATGAATCTCACATGACCCTTCCTCAAATACGAGGAATGTATAATGGTGATCGTGCACGAAAAGAAACACTTGTTGCATATGGATTTCGTCTCCCTTCTGCTCTTGATAATAGACCTCTTACGTTCAAAGAATTTGAAGATAAACTAGGAAACACACTCTACGTATCAGCAACCCCGGGACAATATGAAAAAGATCATTCATCTCATATTGCTGAACAGATTGTCCGTCCTACCTATCTTCTTGATCCAGATATAGAGATACGTCCAACAGATAATCAAATCCCTAACCTTATCGATGAAATAGAGATACGTGTTACAAAACATCAACGAGTTTTAGTAACCGTACTCACTAAACGTCTCTCAGAAACACTTGCTGAATATTTTAGTGAACGAAACATAAAAGCAGCATTCTTGCATTCTGAGATAGATACCCTGGAAAGACCTAAAATACTCTCACAACTGAGATCAGGGAAATATGATGTATTGGTAGGGATTAACCTTCTTAGAGAAGGACTCGATCTTCCAGAAGTTTCTCTTGTAGCTATTCTTGATGCTGACAAGGAAGGCTTCCTTCGAGACAGGACCTCCTTTATACAGATATCAGGAAGAGCTGCTCGTCATAGTGAAGGACATGTTATTCTTTATGCTGATCGTATTACCGCATCAATGAAAGCAGCGCTCTCAGAAACATCTCGCCGAAGAGCTATCCAAGAAGCATTTAACAAGAAGCATAACAAAACTCCTCTTACTATTACTAAAGATATTACCTACTCATTTCACACTGAAGAAGATGGTGCTAACAAACAACCTATCCCAGAGTTTAAAAAAGAGTACGCCCATGAATTAGAACGAAAACTACAACTTGCACAAAGAAACCTTCAATTTGAAGAAGCTGCACGAATAAAGAAAAAGATACAGAGCCTATCAATTGACAAGAAAAAGAGAAAGCGGTAATATCCTAAAAGCTCTCACCATACATATTTCTAACCCAAATAAAGGAGGTTCACATGTCTGTACCATGCCAGATTCTTTTTTCTAGCGATAAAGATTTCACGGTAACAATGGACTCATACCCTTTCATCTCTTGTTCCTGTTCTGAAAAAACACCGGATGGAACCGTAAACGTACTCAGTGAAAACACTCTTTCTATTGAAGAATTCGAAAAGGTAATCGAAATAGCTCCTCATACCGTTCTCCCTGAACATGTTGCGCACAACAATACGTGCATACGAGAATTAAAAACTTTTATCCAAGAAATTAAGCCGGAAAAAAGAACCCTTCAATCACCACTTCCTCCTGATACTGTTGGATGTTAATATGTAGTAAACAATTTTAAAGTCGCCATCACTGGCGACTTTTATTTTTTCTGTGCTAGGATATCTCATATGATATCATTTTCAGTTACTCATACATCAGATAAAAGTAACGCCCGTCGTGGCGTTCTTTTGACTCCTCATGGAGAGGTGCAGACTCCCGCTTTTATTCCTGTTGCTACACAAGCAACCATTAAAGCACTTCCTACTTTCCTCCTAGAAGAAACGACAACTCAGATGATTATCGCAAACACCTATCATCTTCACCTAAGACCAGGAGAAAGTATTATACAGAACCATGGAAGTATACATTCCTTTATGGGATGGGATCATCCTGTTATGACTGATTCGGGAGGATTTCAGGTATTTAGTCTTGGATTTGGAAAAGACTTTCACTCCCAAAAAATGACCTCACAACCTTCATATGATCAAGTTCGAGAAGGAGCACAACCTAAGCTCCTTACCATAGGAGAAGATGGAGTCACCTTTACCTCATATATTGATGGGAAAGAACTCTTTTTGGGGCCACAGGAGTCGATAACAATTCAGGAACAGATAGGGGCTGATATTATGTTTTCATTTGATGAATGTCCTCCTCCGTTTGCTGATCATGCGTATGTTAAAACATCTCTTCAAAAGACCCATCGGTGGGCACAACATTCCCTTGATGCACGTAAAGGAACAAATGCACTCTATGGCATTATTCAAGGAGGGCGTTATAAAGATCTTCGAGAAGAGAGTGCTCGTTATATCACCTCACTCCCATTTGATGGATTTGGTATTGGAGGAGAATTTGGATCAAAAAAAGAAGATATGACAACAATGCTTTCTTCTATACATCCTTTCCTTCCTCCCCAAAAACCACGTCATCTTCTTGGTGTAGGGCACCTTGAAGACATTCCCCTTATTATCAAAGAAGGTGTTGATACCTTTGATTGTATTGTTCCAACACACTATGCACGTCATGGATATGCATTCACCTCACAAGGAAAAATTGATATACGGAAAAGAATCCATCAAGACTCACAAGATCCACTCGATCCTTCATGTTCCTGTAGAGTATGTTCTCACTATAGTACTGGATACATTCATCATCTCCTTAGATCACATGAAATAGCAGCTCTTTCTTTACTTACACTTCACAATATTCACTACTTTCACTCATATGTTGCTGATCTTCGTACACAGATAGAGCAGAATAAACTATAATGCAAAAAGTTGACAAACTTGTACACTTCATATAGAATACGCTACGAAAACAAAAAAGGCGATTCTGTCAATTTTTTGTACCCCTCTGCAGTTATTGCATTTCAGGAGGGGTTTTTACTTTTTTAGGGACGTAAAGAGCAATACTAAACTCCCCTCGAACCTTGTCGGGATGCTTATCAAGATATAAAAGAACTTCTTGAGCACTTCCTCGAATGTATTCTTCATGTACTTTTGTCATTTCCTTTCCCACACATAGTTCTGAGAACGGAAGTATCTCTTTAATATATTCAAGTGTTTTTATAATTCTGTAGGGAGATTCAAAAAATACAAAGAGGACATCAGTACCATGTCCACCTAACAGTTCTTGTATTTTCTTTTTCTTTTTTTGAAGAAATCCTACAAAAATAACTGTCCGTGCATGTAGTCCAGATGCAGCAAGAATGCTGGTAAGGGCGGAGGGACCAGGAATAACTGAAATCCCAATCCCCTCTTTAGAGGCACGTTGCACTAAATCACTCCCTGGATCACTCACTACTGGTGTTCCTGCAGATGTAACATACACTGCATCTTCTTCTTTTAGGAGTGCAATAATTTCATCAGTTGCACGAGCTTTATTTCTATCGTTATACTTAATCATCTTCTTTTTCCCTATACCAAGAATATGAAATAGCTTCCCTGAGTCCTGGGAGCTTTCTGTTATGACATAGGGTATCTCCTCAAGAATCTTACGTGCCCTCAAAGAGATGTCTTCTATATTCCCAATAGGGGTAGAAACGATATATAGCATTGTGAAAATTGTACCACTAATAATAAAAACCCCCAATATGGGGGCTTTTATTATTTAGAAGCATCACCGAATGGATCTTCCAATTTTTCTTTTATTTTCTTATCATGTTCTTCTTTTGTGATGTAGGAATTAGAATCTGGATCGAAGTATTCAGGAGATTTCATCTCATGTTCTCCTGGTTCATTTATTGTTCCGTCAACTCCTCCACCATTTTGTCCCTCTGGCTTTTCAAAACTCATATGAATATTGACTTTACTTATATTATATTGTACATTATAGCAACTCTTTCAGAGAAAATCAAGTACATTACTAACTATATATAGGGGGTTTCATGAATCCTGAACAAGTATTTTTACAAACGCTCGCCTCGGATGGTGTATGTTATATCGACGATGATATTAGTCCTTCAACGCTACGCGTCGTTACAAAAACCTTAACCTATGCGCATACACGAAAGATGCCTCTTACATTGTATATAAAGTCATCAGGAGGAGATGTTTTAACATCTTTAAAGATATATTCCGCACTACAGGCCTATTCATTCCCAGTAACTGGAATTATTATTGGAGAGGCAAATTCTGCCTCAGCCACTATTCTACAAGGATGCACTATACGTCTTATGCATCGATACAATAGCATCCATTTACATGCGGTTGAATCAAAGCGGTCTGTATATCAGAAAGAAGATGTTGAAGGTATGCGTATGCAACATATTGTTGAAGGTATTTTGACAGAGAAAACAAATCTCTCAAAAGAAGAAATTAATAAAATCATGATTAACCCTGGAGGAAAAAGATTTTTTGATAAAGAAATATTAGATGCCGGACTTGCTGATAAATTTGTCGAAAAAAATTAACTTAGTTCTTTTAAAAAAGTGACCGTATGGTCACTTTTTATTTTTCTTTCCTGTCTAGGCGGAGTGAGATAAGAACAAGCGCTACCGTAATAATAAATGCGTAGATAAACTTGGCAATAATCGTATTTTGTTCTTGAGAAAATATTGTTTTGACAAGTTCTTGGATGGCATCATTCCATGCAAGACCAACAACAAATCCAAGAGCCGCAAGAATAAAGCCAGTTGTTCGAGACATAACTTCCTGTGTCGTCCTTTTTACCTCCTCCTCTACTCTATTATGTTCCATAGTATTATGTTACGTATGATATGACTCTATCTATATTCTTCCTATCAGGTCCTTCATTGTCAAATCCTGGGACTTCAAGAATAGGTGGAATATCTTTTATTTCTTTTCTTTGTACGAATCGTTGTATTCTTTCTTTCCCTATTTTCCCCTCTCCAATGTTTTCATGTCTGTCTTTCCGTGATCCTGCTTCTGTCTTACTGTCATTAAGATGGATTGCCTTAAGTGCATTAATCCCTACACCTCTCTTTACTTCAGAGAAAAATATATCGAGTTCTTTTGTAGAATAATCGTGTATCATTCCTGAGGCAAATGCATGTGCAGTATCAATACAGATACCAAGGCGTGGATCATCAATTGTAGTATATAAAGAGGTAAGCTCCTCAAGTGTATCTCCAACTAAATTCCCCGCTCCTGCGGTATTTTCCATAAGGATAGCGGTATCTTTTGTATGCTGAAGAACTTTTTTAAGGGCTTTTATAATAATGGCATGTGCCTTGTCTTGTTCCATATCTCCCCGAGATCCAATATGAAAGATAACTCCATCAACACCAAGTGCGTCAGCTATCTTTCCATGCTTTAGAAGTAACTCTCGAGAGAGTGTTTGTAGTTTTTCCTTTGGGCTTGCAAGATTGATAAGGTAAGGAGCATGCATAAATACTTTCTCAATCCCCCACTGCTCTCTTTCTTCTTGAAATTTTTTTATCGTTTCTTGTGATGGAAGTGGTGCACTCCATCGTACCGGAGACCCTCCAAATATCTGCATACAATTAGCTCCAATACTATGAGCTCGTTGTGGTGTATGCTCTACCCCTCCAGACGCAGAGACATGTGCTCCAATATATCTCATGATGCGTTTGCTTTTTGTTCTGCTGTTTGTTCTTCAGATTCTTTATGAACCTTCTGTTGGGTTTTGTAGAATTTCAATAATGAAAATACCACCATACTCCCAAGTACAATACCAAAGAAGTTAAAAACAAAGATAAGGAGTGTTGAACGAAGTAGTTCAAAATCAAATGTACTCAGAGCAAGTCCAGAAAGTACGAGCGGAGGAACCAGTGATACTGAAACAGCAATACCAGGAAGAATATCTGCAACTTCTTTTCGTGTCCATGCAAATGTTGCTGCAACACCAGACACAATCGCTACAATAAAGTATAAAATGCCTGACGCAATTGAATCTTCAAATACATTAAGTTCAGACCCTCCTTCAAAAAATATCCCCATGAGAACGGATACACCAATGAGTATCCCTACTGATTTTGCGATAAGTACAGAAGAATGTTTTACCGATTCAACTTCTCCTACAACAATCGCTAATGCGATAAGAAGCAATGGAGTAAGTACAGGAGCAATAAGCATACCTCCAATAACAATAGCTGCGTTATTTAAAATAAGCCCTGACGCAACAACAACTGCTGAAAGCACAAGAAGGGTGTAATACAGAGATGATGGCTTACTTTTTTCAAATAATTCTTCAACGGTTCTATACTGTTCTGTCTTGTTTACCTCTAAAATTCCCTCCGGTTTTTTCTCTTTCTTTCTAGGCATAGATTATTTCTTAAAGATACGCTCTGCTTCATCTTTTTTTTCTTCAAGTGCTTTTGCTACTGCCTGCATACGATCCATACCTTGTTTTTCATATGCTTGAGCTTGTAGGGCAATATCCTGAAAAAATTGAGGGTTTTCCTCAATCATGGCGATAAACTGTTCCCTCTGCTGCTCAGGAACATGTGCCATCTGTTTATCTAGCATTTTTTTAAGTAGTAGTTTTTGGAACATATGAGCTAGTGTATCATAGGAATTTATTTCTTTCTAGAGACGAGACTCTCTCCTCATGTGTGCTTCTACATGAGTGATAATACGACTCATCATAGCAACCGCTTCAACAGGATATTTTCCTCCTGCCGTTTCATCAGAGAGCATTACCGCATCAGCACCATCAAGAAGTGCATTGGCTACATCACTTACCTCTGCTCGTGTTGGATGAGAAGCCCCTACCATTGAAAGGAGCATCTGTGTTGCCACAATTGCTGGTTTCCCATGCCAGTTTGCATGACGAATAATATCTTTTTGTACAAGAGGAACTGTTTCAAGAGGAATTTCAGCTCCCAGATCACCTCGGGCAACCATAATACCATCAGAGGCACGTATAATATCATCAATATGTTCAAGGGCTTGTTTGCGCTCTATCTTGGCAATAACTTTTACTCCCTGGGGAACAAGGTCTCGTGCTTCTTGAATATCCTGAGCTGATTGTACAAATGAAACAGCGACGTACTCTACTCCAATCTCCGATACTGCAGCAATATCTTTTTTGTCTTTCTTGGTTAACCCTTTTGTTGTGAGCCTTGTGTAGGGAACATTAACTGCTTTGTGAGAAAATAGAGTTCCTCCTCGCAGTACTCGTGCTTGAATACGAGAACCGTCAATACCCGTTGTTTCAAGTTCTATTGCTCCATTTGAAAGAAAGATAGGATCTCCTGTATGAATATCGGCATGAAGATATGGATCTTCTATATACATAGCTTCTGTATCGTTCTTGTCTGTTGAAAATACAACATCTTGATTCACACGAAGGAGCACTCCCTCTTTTGGAAGCTCTCCTACTCGTAGACGAGGACCCTGAACATCTTGCATGCACACAACATCTTTTCCCTCTTCTTGTGCAATGCGTTGTAGTAGTTTTCTTTCCTCTCTGTATTGATCTACCTGTGCATGAGAAAAATTAAATCGAGCAATACTCATTCCTGCTCGAATCATATCTCTCATTGTATTTTCTGAAGCTGTTGCTGGTCCTAATGTTGCGATAATTTTTGTTTTCATAGATAGCTGCTTAGTGGTACACTATTAAGTACATTCACCATGAACATACAAAAAAACATGATACTCTTTATAACTCTTGCTGTCATCCTTCTTGTGTTAATAACTATTGGATTTATTATTACTTCTTCCTCTCCTTCTTCTGAGTGGAGTGATTCTGATACTGCTCTTGTTCGAATTGCAAATACTCAGTTCTCTGCAGCAGTCGCCGCTTCAGCATCAAAGCAACGAACAGGACTCTCCTCATATGATTCACTTGACGCCTCTGAGGCAATGCTCTTTGTATTTGATAGCGCTGAGAAAAGAACCTTCTGGATGAAAGGTATGTCATTTCCAATCGATATTATTTGGATAGATGATGGGATTGTTGTGGATATTACCCGTAATCTTCAACCACCATCACATGTTGTTGATATCAAAACAGCTCGTTCTGCAAAACCCGCTTCTCTTGTGCTTGAAGTACAAGGAGGTGCATCACTACAACACAACATCTCTATTGGAGACCCTGTTTTAATAACAAAGCTAGAGGAACGTAAATGAAGTAATCACCGTAGGGACGCTTTTTTGTAACGCATTGAACTGAGATGATTCGTCTCCAGAATAGATACCTTTTTCTGTTTGTGTTACGCCATAGACAAATCCATTATTTTCCCCAATCACTCGTACTCCCTCTGGGAGTGTTTCTGCCTCTGAACGTTTGTGTATCACAAATAAAGGAATCGATCCTTCAGGCGCAGTAAAGTAAAATACAACATCACCCTGTCCTGTATATGAGGTAGCATACTTTCCTACCCACTCGTAAGGAACATGAACAAGAAATCCTGCCTGCACTTCAGCATGCACCTGTGTATCAGATGTTTGTTGTGTCATAACAACAAAGAACACAACGATTCCGATACAAACAGCGATCCCGATACCCCAGTATATATTCTTTTTCATTGTCTCCAGTATAGTATATGGTACACAGAAAGGACAGCAGCTGTTTCTCCTCGGAGTGTGCTTTTTCCTAGTGAAAGAGGGTGAGCTTCTTTTTGATATGCATACGCTCTTTCCTCTTGGGTAAATCCCCCCTCAGGACCAACGATAACACCACAGGATGATCCTTGTATCGGAGACGTAACATCTGTTTCAGTATCAGCAAGGTAGAGCGTTTCACACATACCCTTAAGCACATCCACAGCATCATTAAATGTCTGAACGTCATAGAGTTGAGGAACTCTCCCCCATCCTGACTGCTCAGTGGCCTCTTTACTTATTTTTTCCAATCTTTTGGTAGATATATTTGTTTTTACCGTTCGTTCTGAAATGAATGGGATAATCCCCTTTGCTCCAATTTCTGTTGCTTTTTGTACAATCCATTCTACGTTATCTTTTCTTAACAATGAGCAGGCAAGATACACCTCTCGAGGTGGTATTGGGGAAAGAAGTATTTCATCAACAGAAAGGGTAATCTTTCCCTCCTCTATTTCTTCAATACGTGCTGGTGCTTCTTTACCTTCATGCACAATGACAATCTCATCACCACGAACAAGACGAAGCACAGAAACAATCTGATGTATTTGTTCTGTATCAGTGAGGGATATGGTTCCTTTGTTAAGAGGAACAGGAATAAGGAATCTATGCTGTTTCATATTGAGCTGTTTCTTTTCTATACGCACACCATTCACATGCAGGATGAGGAATTGGAAGTGTATCTGAGGAAAGACACGCATGTGCCTCTTTTATGGCAGTATCAACCCACCGGTCATCTCCTTCATAGGAAAGAATTTCAACATCAAATTCAAGTCTTCCATCAAAAAGATCTTCATTCTTTTTTCCATTTGCATAGACAAAATATCCCACAGATGATACAGGAAAATTATTATTCCTTAATAACCATTGATATATTTCCATCTGTCTTTTATACGCATCTCGATATGGAGCATCAAGTGTCAACTCTGCTTGTGTGCTTGTTGCTTTATAGTCAACAACATGGAGTTCATCATTACTGTCAATCCATACATCATCAATTGCCCCAAAGATAGTGAGCCGTGTTTTTGGATCAGTATACCTTATCCCTGTAAAGTTATTCCTCCACTCATCAAGATTCTCATGTGCATACGGATAGCCATCAATACCATACTGAATCATAAGAGGATGTGGTTCTTTATTCCCTCTATAGATATCAAATTCATTTTTCAAAAGTGCATCAACTGCAGAATTGAGTGTAAACGCAGGACCCTGCACCTGCCCAATCCCTAGTCGTCTATCAAGATAGAAGCATCGGGGACATGATAAAAACAACTCTATTTTTGAGCGACTCAGATTAAAAGGCTTTTTGGGTACAAATAGTTGTCGTTTTCTCATTATCTGTATCGTACCAACACCATAGATGAATATCAATAACAATATTGATATACTCATAGGGTAATGGATGATCTTAAAACAAAACAACTAAAAGAAATACGAGATGAGGTGCTTACTCTTAGCACCTCTCCCCTCTATGCATTCCGAAAAGAACATGGATACTTTCCTGTAATTGGACAGGGAAACCATGATGCTTCCATTATGTTTGTTGGAGAGGCTCCTGGAAAAAATGAAGCGATGAGTGGAAAACCATTCTGTGGTGCTGCGGGGAAAATACTTGATGAACTTCTTGCTTCAATAAAGGTAGAGAGAGATTCTGTATATATTACTAATATCGTTAAAGATCGCCCTCCCCAAAATAGAGATCCTCTCCCTGAAGAAATAGCAGCTTATGCTCCCTTCCTCACACGACAGATAGCTGTTATACAACCTTCTATTATTGCTACACTGGGAAGATTTTCTATGACCTATCTCATGGAACAATACGGTCTTCAAGATGAGCTACAGCCAATTAGTGCACTCCATGGCCATGTATTTGAACTCTCCTCATCGCAAAACCCTCACTATCTTATCCCTCTCTATCATCCTGCTGCTGCTATTTATAACAGATCACTTATTAATATTCTTAAAAAAGATATGATTACACTTGCTCACATATACGCTTCACTTCCTCAAGAACACTAATCTGATATCCTTCTTGTCGACACACCTCCTCTATCTCTTGTGCTGATGTTGTGTTCATAATCTTTGCACGAAGTTCTTTTGCTCCAGAAAATCCTGATACATATCCTTTGACATGTTTTTTTATCATTGAAAAGTTCTTTAACCCAGAAAAATATTTCTCAAACAAGTAGGCATGGGACAGTAATACTGAGAGTTTTGCATCTTGTGTCTCATACTGATCTTTCTGAGAAGAAAAAAACCAAGGACATCCAAGTATTCCCCTCCCTACCATAACTCCATCAACTCCTGAGGAAGCTACTTTTTGTATCCCATCTTCATATGAGACAACATCTCCATTTCCAATAAAAGGAATGTGTTCTTTGGATATGCGCGGAGCAATATCTTGGAGTGTATCCCAATGAGCAGGAACTCGAGATAATTCTTTTTTTGTTCGTGCATGCATGGTAAGGGCTGCGGGACGAAATGAAATCAATGCATCAATCCATGCATCATCATACGAACTAAAACCAAGACGTGTCTTTATCGATACCGGAAGATCTCCTGCTCCCTCTTTAGTCGCAGCAACAATTGCTCCAGCTCGTTGTGGATCATTCGCCAGAGCAACCCCAGCTCCCATGGCAACTACCTTCTTGTCAGGACATCCCATATTAATATCAATACCATCAAATCCAGCCTCACGTATCATACGCGCTGCTTTTAAAAATGCATCAGGGTCAGTCCCCCATATCTGAGCGATAAGAGGCCTCTCTCTTTCATCAAAAGAAAGATAGTATTTAAATAATCTCTCCTGTGAATGTGGATGGGTGAGTCCATCAACAGACACA
Organism: Candidatus Paceibacter sp.; assembly: GCA_020724905.1. Taxonomy (GTDB): domain Bacteria; phylum Patescibacteriota; class Minisyncoccia; order UBA6257; family JAGOQP01; genus DYGB01. The sequence continues at coordinate 24,915 of DYGB01000004.1, forward strand.
AATTCTGTCATCATAACATCAGGTTTTCCAATCACAGAAACAAGCTGTCGAAACGCTCTATCGGTAACATCATGCATTGGCGCCAGTACAAAGAAAGGCTTTTGCAGTGAGTGCCATGAAAACATAGTTAGTAGATGTCAGAACGGACATGCATCCCCTCCTGGCGTTTTTTAAGGTTAAGATAGGTAATATGTTTTGTTCTTTCAAAAGCAAAGCTATCTGCATGAAATCCATACTTATCAATCATCTCAGAGACCAATGCTCCTCCTATGAAATGAGGGGTAACAACATATGAAGCTCCTTCTTCGTATAACATTTCAGCATCAAGAATAGAGTAGGCAGTTGCAATAACAATAATATCTTCTTTTCGTTCTTGAATCTTCTTTAGAAGTAGTGCGTTTGCTTCAGCGTCAGGAATCGTCGAGATAATCATCTTGACACTACTAAAAGGAAGTTCATCAAGAAACTCTAGATCCTCAACATCTCCATAGCGACACGCTATCCCCGCCTTATCAAGAAGTTCTATCGTTTTAGGATCATAATCAACAACAAGGAGTTTCTTTTCAGAATGAGAAAATACATTAACAAAGTCCTGACCAATTCGATTTGCTCCAAACAAGATAATGTCATACTCCTCATCATAGTTTTGTTCTTGCCGAGCCTTTTTCCTTTCAAATATTGAAAGAAGAGGTGCAAGAAGTCCATAAATACGATTTGCATATAAAATCATATAGGTTGATGCGGCAATGGTAATAATCCCTACCATCGTAACTAACGACACAATATCAGAAGACACATGTCCATTTCTAAATCCAAGCGCAATTAAAATAAGAGAGAATTCACTAATCTGAGCAACGGTGAGTCCTGCAAGAAATCCTGTTCGTTTTCTATACCCCAGCATTCCCATTAATATAATTACAATAAGAGGATTTCCCACCAACACGAACAGTGACAGTATCACTGCAGGAACGATCTGTGCTGTCACATCCCCTAGAGCTATCTGAGACCCCAATACAACAAAGAACAATACAACAAAGAAGTCCCGAAGTGGCCTCATTTTTGCTGCAATTTCATAGTGATACGGAGAAACTGCAAGGGTAACTCCTGCAATCAATGCTCCTACCTCGATTGATAGCCCAACAGCATGAAACAGAGATGCAACACCAAGTCCCCATCCAATTGATGAAATAAAAAGTAATTCTTGTGAACGAGCAAAAAACCTTTCTAAGATAGGAAGCACTTTTGCTCCAATGAAAAGAAAGAATACGGTAAGGACAATTCCTTTCCCCAAAAGCATCATTCCACTTACAATACGATCCTCTACTCCTGTTTCTGAAAATGAAGCAATAAGGATAAGAATAAATGTTGCAACAATATCCTGCACCAACAGAAATCCCACAGATATCTTTCCGTACAATTTATTTAAGTCTCCTTTGTCCGAAAGAAGCTTTAAGATAATAATCGTACTACTAAAAGTAAGCGCTACTGCTACATAGAGTGCTGTTGTAGTATCAAATCCAAGGGTACGAGCAATAAGAAAACCAATACCAGAGGTGAAGATAACTTGCCCTAATCCTGTAATAAGAGAAATGGCCCCTACCTCTCGTATGACTCGAGGGCTCAAGTTAATACCCACAATAAACAACAGAAAAGCGATACCAATTTCAGCAAGTGCCTGAATCGTTTCTTGGGTTTGAATAATTCGTAATACGTAAGGACCCGCAAGAAGTCCGGTGGCAATGTATCCAATAATCAGTGGTTGTTTTAAGAGTTTCATGATAATAGAAACCACTGTCGCAAGGACAATAATAATACTTATTTCAACAAATATACTCATAGGTTATCTTTTATGGATAGTATCATAAAAACAGAATCCCCAACACAATCGCTAATACAATCCTATATACTCCAATATATATAAATGAATGGTGTTGTACAAATGAAATTAACCATTTCATGCTGATATATGCACTAATTGCAGCTACGACACATCCCAGAAGTATTATCCCCCACATTCCTTCAAAAACAGATGCATCGGTTCGTATTAAATCAAGACCTCCTGCTCCAACGATAACTGGGACAGCAAGAAGAAATGAAAACTCAACACTTGTTTTTCGATCAACTCCAATCCCCATACCCCCAAGCATTGTTGCAGCAGCACGTGATACTCCAGGAATAAGTGCGATAATTTGAAACAGCCCTATTCCTAGTGCATGTGCATACGACACATCTTGTAGTTGTTGAATACGAAATGGTTTTTTGTATAGCAACTCAAATACAATAAAGATTACTCCTCCAATTCCAAGAGCCCAGATAAGAAGAGAAAGGTCTTGAAGTAATACGTCTTTTATCTGGGTATAGAAAAGCGCTCCTACCACTGCAACAGGAAGAGACGCAACAATAATCTTCCCAATAACCTCCTTGTGTCTGTAGAGTGTTGTAAAGTATAGGGAAAAAACAGCCATCATAGCTCCTATCTGTATAATAATTTCAAAACTCGTAAGAAAAGGAGAAGGAGAAAGGGCAAGTATATGTCCTGTAATAATAAGATGTCCTGTTGAAGATATAGGAAGAAACTCTGTAATTCCTTCAACAATTCCTAGGAGTATGGCTTCGATACTAGTCATATATTCAGTATGATAGTATAGTAGCATATAGATATGATTACCGCAGTAAAGCACTTGTGCTCACAACAATGGTTTCTTATTCTTATCATTTTTCTCCTTGCGCTTGGAACCCGTTTTTTTGTATTTGGGTATCCTCAAGAAGTTGTATTTGATGAAGTATATTTTGGAGACTTTATCACAAAGTATTTTCAACAATCATTCTATTTTGATATACACCCTCCTCTTGCGAAACTGATAAGTGCTGGTATTGCATCACTTGTGGGGATGAGTCCTTCATATTCATTTCAGTTTACTGGAATTAATGATGTCTATCCTGATTCTTTCTATCTCCTCATGCGAGGAATTGTAGGGGTCTTTGGAGTACTCCTTCCTCTTGTTATCTATTTTTTCACCTATCAACTAACAAAAAGAAAATCTGTGAGTGTTGTTGCTGCATTGTTAGTTATTTTTGATAATGCACTCCTTGTACAATCACGGTTTATCCTTACTGATATCTTCATGCTCGTCTTTGGATTTCTTGGACTTGCGCTCATCCTCTACTACTACACAACAAAGAATGCGACATGGTTATTTTGGGGAATTATCGCTCTTGGAAGTGGAGTACTTGTGAAATGGACTGGACTCCTTTTTATCGGAGTTGCTTGTGTTATATTTTTCTATCATGAACCCATTGTTACTGCGCTAAAAAAAATACTTATCGTGTGTGGGATTATACTTATTCTTTACGTATCTGTCTTTTCTATACATCTCTCACTCCTCCCCTATACAGGTCCTGGAGATGTACACATGAGTCCTACATTTCAATCAACACTCATTGGAAACAATCTCTACAGAACATCTGATCATCCCTCTCTTTTTGAGAAGATATGGGAGGTAAACAAGACAATGTTTAATGCAAATGCTGGTATTGAAGATCCTCACCCTTATGGATCTGAAGCTTATACCTGGCCTCTTCTTCTTCGTCCTATTTATTTTTGGAATACAACACTGTCTCCTGGTATTGAATCTCGTATTTATCTACAGGGAAACCCCTTTATCTGGTGGTCTGCACTACTTGCTATCACTCTCTTTTCTCTTAATACAGTACGTACCATAATACGAAAAAAGGTATCTCTTTTGTCTCTCATTCTTCCTATTGGATTTTTTGCAAACCTCATACCATTTCTTTTTATTTCTCGGGTTGCATTTCTCTACCATTACTTCCCCTCTCTTATCTTTGCACTCATTGCTCTTTCTTATCTTCTTACCTCATCTAAGAGGTCTTCTATTATACTTCCCCTTTTCTTTATCATCGCTATTGGACTCTTTCTCTTTTTCTCTCCTCTCTCCTATGGGCTCCCTCTTGAGGACAGTTCCTTTTTCCTTCGTATATGGATCCCTTCTTGGCACTAGGAAGGATCACATGATATACTAGCTATATATGGAAGATGTTATGAAAGCAGACGTGTTCTTTTTTGTAACAACAATCATTGTTGTTATCCTTGGAATCATCTCTGCAGTTGCTATTATATTTTTTGTAAAAATTCTTTCTCGCCTTAACTCCCTAAGTAAACATGTTGAAGAAGAGGTAGAACATATTCTTCTTGATGTGTCATCATTTCGAGGAAGTATACGATCCATCGTTCAAAAAGCTGAATCATTTATCTCTTTCTTTTCTCGAAAAGATCCCCCCTCACCCAATCGTACAACAAAAAAACGTCGAACTAAAAAAACTAACACATAACTATATCTATGCCAACAAAAAAGAAAACAACAACAAAGAAAAAGTCACCAGCAAAGAAGTCATCTCACCATGTAGCAGGAGCTGCTGGTATTGGAGCACTTCTTGCAGCAGCAGCGGGAGCATACTTCTTATATGGAAGTAAGGATGCTGCCAAGAACAGAAAGAAGATTACCGGATGGGCTCTTAAGGTAAAGGGAGAAGTTCTTGAACAAATTGAAAAAGCAAAATCAGAGATCAGTGAGGAACGCTACCATGAGATTATCGATAAAGTAGAAAGAAAATATCGAGCTCTCAAAGAAGTTGAGAATGATGAACTTGCTGAGGTAGTAAAAGACCTCAAAAAACACTGGAAGAATATAAAGAAGCATGTCGATACGGCATAACACACGTTACTACAAATAACCCCCTCTTTTGGGGGTTATTTTTTTACATCAATACCAATCACATCCTGAATTGATTGGTATCCATCCTGTTTTATAAGCTCTTTTAATTCCTTATGTATCTTTTTTATAATCCCTGGACCCTCATAGATACATCCTGTTAATACCTGTATGAGTGATGCTCCTGCTCGTATCTTTTCATAGGCATCTTTTCCATCCCATACTCCCCCACACCCAATGATAGGGTATCGCCCTTGCGTATGTTGATAGAGTATACGAATCATCTCTGTAGCATCAGCTGTTATTGGTTTTCCAGAAATTCCTCCTGGAATATCTGCAACCCTATCTTTCTGGGATAATAGATTTCTGTTCCGTGAAAGATTGGTAGCAACAAATCCATCAATACAGTTATATTGATCAACTAAACGAACTATCTTCCCTACCATCTCTCCTGAAATATCTGGTTTTATTTTTAGTAATAGCGGAGAAGCTATGTCTGATCGTATCGCTGCAATACGAGAAAGAAGCATCTCAAGTAGTTCCATGTCTTCACAGACAAGCATCTTGTCTCCTGTATTTGGACAGCTGATATTAATATCAATGATATCAACAAAGGGAGCTACTTTTTCTATCGCACTGATATATTCACGAACCGTTTCTTCTCCCTGTATATGTGGATCATTTGTTTTTGCAACATTTGCTATAAGAGGAACAGAGTATGATGATTTTTCTATATTTTTTACAATACTATCAACACCTTTATTTTTAAGTCCATAATTAACAAGAAGAGACTTGTCTTTCTTTATCCGTGTTGTCCATGGACGAGGGTTTCCTTTGTATGCACGTGCTGTTATAGCTCCAATTTCGATGTGCCCAAATCCAACCGCATCAAGAAGTTCAATAATATCACCATTTTTATCAAAACCAGCAGCAAGACCAATGGGATGAGAAAATGTTTTTCCCCACAATGATACTTCAAGTGATGGATCTTTTTTTGGAGCCCAGAGATACTGTGCAATGTGTCGTACTAACGACCATGATTGAAATCTTTTGCCTATCTGTATACAGATACTATGAATGTAGTCTGGATGAAATAAGAAAAGAACTGGACGGATTATGTGTGTATAGAGGGACATATCTTTATCGTACGATAATAGTATTGGTGTGAGATGGAAGAGAACAGTGATATTCCCCTGATACATAAAAGGTTTGTTCTATGTTCATAGAAGGCTCTATCACATCAGTATCTTCCCCACACACAAGTGTGTGTGGTTGCTGATCTGTATTAAGAAAAGAAATACGTTCCCCTGGAGAAATAACTACTAGTACTGGGACAAATACCCCATCTACAATAGTAATATCTGTGGTAGGAATGTCTTGTTGTTGTGTAATCTCTCGTACCTGTTCTCTATGTGAAGAGCGGATGCTCCACGAAAGAGAAAAACTTCCTGCGATAATAAGAGCAAGAGCCCCAAGGGCAATTATCATTCCTCCAATAGTGTGTAGTGTTTTATGCTTTGTCATATCGAATAGAACAAAATTCACATGTTGCCTCATCACACCGTTTATCCCAAAAATACAGTGTCTTAATCTCTTGTGCAACCCTATCAATTGTATCAGAGAGATCTTTTACGTGGTCATTAGTGAGAGGAAATAGTTCTAGTTTATAGTTTCCTGCATCTGTTGGCTCTACAAAATCAATTTCCCCTTCCGTTACCGTGTAGAGAGAAGGATCATATATTTCGAGAAGAAGTTTATAAAAGACAAGTTGCCTAAAGATATCTCCTCCTGACTCTTTTGTATTTCCAAGAATATATTCGCGTGATCGAGTGTTTCCTGTCTTGTAATCAACAACTCGTATATGGTCTGGAAATCGTTCTATTTTATCAATTTTCCCGGTAAGAAGAATATCATGGTATTCAACCTGAATATTCATCTCTGTATCAATATCTCTATGCCAAGTATCCTTTTTATGCGCAAGGAATCCTTCAAGGACCTCTTTTCCTCTTTGAAGCATTGCCCTCTCATCATTCACCTGAAGTTGTTCACGAAGAATAATAGTGCTAAACGTGTTATACGCCTCTTCTTCACTTTCTGTATTCCCTTTATATGCTTCAAAATAGACTCGAAGTGCTTCATGAATTGCTGTCCCAAAGATAAGGTGAGGAACTTTTGCCTGAGGCATCCGTAACAGATTCACATAGAAATATTTCCATGGACACGTAAGGTAGTTGTTCAGGGCTGTAACTGAGAGTGGATGTGTAGAAAATAGCGATGAGACACGTTGAATCATTTCTTCTTTCTTTTCTTCCTGAGAAGCACGTGTATGTGGAAGTGGAGGTGCTGTTCGTGATTCTTGTTTTGTCTCTAGCGTATATTCTTTTGGAATCTCTTCAAGAAACTGTGTTGGAATACGATCTCTTCCTTGTATATCATACTGAGCATATGATATGTAGATATGTTTCTTTGCTCGTGTAAGAGAGACATAAAAAAGTCTTCTCTCATCATCTTCTTCTTTTGTTTCATATTCATCCCATAGTGCCTCATATATTTTTGGAATAAGGGGGAGTGATGACCCTCGCTTTCCTCCTCCCCAATGCTTGTCATATGCATTGATGATATAGACTCTTTCAAATTCACGTCCTTTTGCTCCATGGGCGGTAAGGCATCGTACTCCAACTCCATCTTCTCCTGCTTGATGTTTTCCTATTCCTCCATGCTCTTTCATGATGGCAAGAGCTTTTAGGAGACCAGAAAGTGAAATGTCTTTTTTCCTTGAAAGATACTCTCTTGTCTCATCAAATAATGCCCTCATCTCAAAAAATCCTTTCTTTTCTATCCCTTCAGTATCAAGAGGAATACTTTTTGATTCATAGGCAATATCATACAGCACAGAAAGCAATGGTTCACTTTCGATACGTTTCTTCCAGGTAACAAGGTGATCAAAGAAATCTTTCACACGATCAAAATCTTCATACCCCTTCTTTGAACATGTTTGTATATGTTCAAAGAGTGAGGTGTGTCGAGAACGAAAAGAAAGAAAGAGATATACATCATGTGGATGAAGTCCATATATTCCTCGCACAAGAAGTTCTGCAAGTGCCTCTTCATTACCCATGTTTTCTAATACAGAGAGGAGTAGTATATATCTCTCTACCTGTGGATGAGAAAAAATATTTCTCTCTGATCCCAGTACATAAGGAATGGAGAAATGTTCTAGCCATGGGATTAAGGGTTCACTATCTTTATTATTTCTATATAGGATTGCGATATCTGATGGATCTTCCCCTTGTGCTATCTGTTCTGCAATATCCTGAGCAACTCCATACATCTCATCATCATCTTTTTCATAGATGCGTATATGTATATGAGAATCATCATCTTTTCTGTGCGCAGAAAGTGGTGTGGTATGAGTGGTAACCATATGACCACTCACTCCTGCAGCAGCATCAAGAATCTTTTGTGATGAGCGGTAGTTAGTGTTAAGAATAACTGTTTGTGCTTTTGGGAATGTTTCAAGGAACCATGAAAAGTTTCTTATTGATGCACCTTGAAACCTAAAAATTGCTTGTTTCTCATCCCCTACAACACAGATATTAGGTTCTGTATCATAAGACCCTAACAAAGCAAGAATACGATTTTGAGATCCATTCGTATCCTGATATTCATCAACTAAAACAAACTGGTACTGCTCTTGAATACCATGCAATAGGTCTTCATGTTCTTTGAATGCATTAATAACATGAAAGATCATGTCACTAAAATCATATACACGATGGAGTGATAATTGTTCTTGATATGCTGTATAAATGGATGCAAGCTCTTCATTCTTTTGTACTACCTTGAGTTGCTCTTTGTATACTCCTTTTACTTTTCCTTTGTGAGCTCCTTTTTCATGTAGGAAATCATCTTTTCCCTCTATTTCTGTGCGCTCCTCTCCTACCATACGACTAAATTCTTCTGGGGTGATTCCTTCTCTTTTTAAGGTTTCAATTCCATTTCCAATTGAGGAGATGTAATAGAGGGGATCTCCCTGTGGTTTAAGAATTGTATATTCACCTTCTTGAAGAATAGTATGAAGAATCTGTATACGTTCTGCTTCATGCGCATGAGAAGAACCAATAATGTGAGGAAAATAATGTGGATAGGTTTCTATAATACCATTACAGAAACTATGAAATGTTGTGATGCGTATACGATACGCATCAGTTCCAATTGCATCTTTTAATCGCTTTCTCATCGTTGCTGCTGCTGATTCTGTAAACGTAAGGGCAAGAATATTTTGAGGCTTCAGATCAGCATGTTTGAGAATATGGATAATGCGCTCAATGATAATACGCGTTTTACCCGTCCCTGGTCCTGCCACAATAAGAAGTGGCCCCCAAATATGCCCAATGGCCTCTTTTTGTTTTTGATTATATGTAGGAGTGGACATTGCTTTTTATTATATCAAAAAAAGACCACATAGCATCATGCGGTCTTAAAGAATACCTGCCCATCATGGGCATATTTGTCTTCCATGGTGGAGAATATTTCTCCCCAACATGAACGACAAATTCTATCTCCTTCGTGCCATTTCTCTTTTAACATACCGATTGCTTTTATAACATCTTCACTTTCTAGGCTTGATTCCTCTTTCTCTACAGTGACATGGTCCACTACAACACGTGGACTTATCGTATTCATCTTCTCTTTCATACACACACCACATCGATATGTCCCATCGATTTCTTCCACCATTAATGTATAAGAAATGGCTATTTCATCAGGAGGAGACAGAATAATACTGGTAGATCCTTTTATCTCTATCATGCTACACCTCCTTTTATTTTTATATAGTTGCTGTATGTAGAGTAAAATAAATATAGGTACCTGTCAATCTATCCGTAAAGAATGATTCCAACTACCACAATTGTCTGTGTGATAAACCACAAGATGTGTGCAAGAAGAATGACTCTCTCTTTGTGTACGATGCCATAAATAATCCAGATAATATTAAATACTATATACATACTCCATGAGGTAAGAGATACTCCCTCAGCATCCATCTCTCCATATATTTTTATAATCTGAGAGATGTTAGCGAGTGGTCCTACTACTGCTACAAAAACTAGTAGCTTATCAAGAAATCGTACCCCTGGAGAGGTATGAGGATACGGGTCTCCTTCTGTTGAGGGATGTTTTCGTTTCCGTAAATGAAGATGTCGCAAGTGAAAATGCATAAATCTTATTCTCTGCGAAGTGGAGCTTCTTTAACGTATGAAACAATCTCTTTCTCATCATCAAGAATGATAAGAAGATCAATATCCTCCTTACTAATTGTTTTAAACTTTTTATACAACACGTCTTGAATTAATTTCTTTACAGGATTCCAGAAATCTTTTCCTACCAGTACAATGGGAACTGATGGGATCTTATGTGTTTGAATCAATGTAACAATCTCAAAAAATTCATCAAGGGTTCCAAATCCTCCAGGAAAGAATAAAAATGCTTCGGCTGAAAATGCGAGTGATACTTTTCTGGTGAAAAAGTAGTGAAAATCTACAAAATCATCCACATACGGATTTTGCACCTGTTCCTTTGGAAGCTTTATGGTAAATCCAAGTGAAGACCCCCCTGCTTCATGTCCTCCTTTATTCGCTGCTTCCATGATACCTGGGCCTCCCCCAGTAACAATGGCAAACCCTTCTTGTGCTAAAAGATAAGCAATCTTTTCTGCCTTTTTGTAGTATGGGTGAGATGATTCCATCCGTGCTGATCCAAAGAAGGTAATGGATCGTGGGTGAGCCCTAATAAATGAAATACCTTGTGCTATCTCTCGTGCAACGCGAGATACGCGAGCTTTTGCCTCTGCCTCAATTTCTTCTCTAGTTACTGGACGATGAGGAAGGTGTACAGAAGGAACATTGATACACTTTCCTTTCTTTTTTGATGATTTCTTCATATGCCTATTATACCTACAGAGAATAAAAAGAGAAGAAGTGTTAGTTAAGAAGGACTATTGAAAGATTTAGTAGTGTTGCAAAACTCACCCACACCATGTAGGGAATAAGAAGGTACGCTGCCTTCTTGTTGAGCACAAAGAATTTCTTTATCAAATGATAGATAAAGACAAGAATGATAAGAATATTGATAAATGCCCACTCAGGACTCTGGAGAAAGAAGAAAACAATAGACCAACTTGCATTGAATACAAGATGAACCCAAAACAAAAGCAATGCCTTTTCTTTCTCTTTTCCTTTTTGAGCGTAGTTCCATACAAGAAACACTGCAATTCCCATGCAGATATACAGAATGGTCCACACAGGACCAAATATCCATCCTGGAGGATTAAATATAGGCTTTTCCAACATCTGGTACCAGGTATTTTCCCCCGGTGCAGTAAATAGTGCTCCAATCCCTCCTGCAAGCTGGGGAAGAAGTAAAGACACGATAAAACGTATGTATGTCATATAAATATATTGTATCAAAAAACACTCCCCGAAGGGAGTGTTTCTTTTATGCTTTACTAACTTTTGTTGCACTTGGACCTTTTGGTCCTTGTGTAACTTCAAAAGTTACTTCGTCACCTTCTCTGAGGTCATCGAAGCGAATATCCTGGAGTTCATTTGCATGAAAGAAGAGATCATTCCCTTCTTCTCCATCCTTCGCTACGAATCCAAATCCTCGATCTGTGAGACGAACGATTTTACCTTTTTCCATTATTGTCTTTGTTGATTGTAAATAACGATCAAATATAGATACACCATATCTAAAACCCGACCTTGTTCCGTATATAGTTTATATTTGACACCTCAAGGATAGCACACTGCAAGAATAATAGCAATAGATACTCCCCTCACCTCACGTGATGTGGTACCATGGGTCTATGATCCTCTCATGGATATATACAGGAATATACTTTTTTACCAGATTCTTCCCTCATTATGGATGGCGTATTATTGATGGGCTCATTCTGTTTCTTGGGGGAAATACTCTTGTATATACCACTGTCCTTGCTCTGTATCGACGTCGCATTAAACACAGTAGAGCACCTAAAACTATCTGCGTCCTTGCTGATGTAAATATTGGGGATGCTATTGCAATGCAGGGAGCTATCTCTGCGCTTCATGATTTTTTCCCTGATGCTACTATTGAGTATGTTGTTGGTAAGTCATCTCTTCCACTTATTATCAATAATCCCTACATCACTCATATCTATCCACTCTATACAACTGCCCCTTTCCCAGACAAGAAGGCTAAAGATGCTATTGCTAAACTCATGGATGAGAAGAGATACGACCTTATTGTTAACATGTCTCCCTTTCTTTCCTTAAAAACTGCTTCTCCGCATATTGGATTTCTTGGTCTTGCTTTTTTTATGCTCTATCAACGTGCACACAAAAAACGTGTTCACTTATTTTCTTCTCCCTACACATTTATCCATACCATTTTAAAACCACTCTACACCCCAGCACAAAAGACCCCCTACACACATCCCCTCCTCTTTCTTCCAAAAAATGCTCTCCTCAATGCACAACAGATCCTTTCACAGCGAAAAGAACAAGGTCCTGTTATTTTCTTTAATGGAGAAACAATATCTCCCTATACACGTATTCCTCACAACATACAGCATACGCTTATAGAAAAACTCTTGTCTCTCCCCTGCTCACTTATTATTCCCTTTCATAAAGACACACCGGATAATCTTACGGGCTATATACAAACACTTCCCAAAGAAAAACAAACTAAGTGTATATTTCTTCCTATCCCTATGGAACTTGATACTTATGCAGCTCTCATGGATGCATCTGATCTTGTCCTCAGTGGTGATACGGGACCACTCCATATTGCAGCCGCACACAAAGAGAGTATTGATGATACGTATTCATTTAAAAATGATACCGCTCTCTATGCTATTTTTGGAGCTACCGATGCATATATGTACGGATACGATTCCTTTCGTCCTCTTTATACCCCTGCGAGCCAAAGCGCTCCCTCAAGGGTGTATATAGGGTCACGAAGATATAGAACACTTGCCCACATCAACAAGAATTCTATTTACGGAGAACCTTCTCTGTTTTTTGATGATATTGATGTAGATGTCATTATCTCAGACATCAGAGCACATCTAGATATCTAGTTTCTCTTGAGCTATCTGCTCAGAGAGTTTTTTAGATTCTTTTCTGTATATATAAAAGATAGCGATAACAGAGATAACTGTCATACCAAATGCGTACAGACCACTTTGAAGTGTTTCTGCAATACTTTCATAGAAATGCCCAAATGAATACCCAACGATCATAAAGAATATGACTTTAGGGATAATGATAGAGACAATGGTGACAAGAAATTTCTTTACAGGCATTTTTGTAATACCTGAAGCAATAATTCCTGGGACTGCAAGAATAGGAGATATTTTAAGAGCAAGAAGCATCTTTCCTGGATGACGCTCAAAGAGAACGCGTAGTTTTTCCAATCTCTCTTGAGAGAGTCCTATATATTTTCCATACTTTTCTATAAATGATTCTCGAGATCCATACCCCACAACATACCAGATAAGGTCCCCAATAATATCCCCTAAAACACCGAGTATAAATATCGTAGGGAGATCAATATATCCCATTGTTGCACCAAACGATGCAACAAGAATAATAGTAGGGCCTTCAAAAATCATCCCCACAACAAGCACGAGAGAACTGTTGTGTATAATCCAATCAAGAAGTATCTGTGCTGATTCACCAATGGGAGGAATAGTCATAAAAATTATTTTCCTGAAAGTTCTTCTTCTCGTGTATGTATTCTTGAAAATATTTGCTTGTCAATATATCCAATAATTCCAACCCCCATTACCGATCCTAAAAACCCTAAGATGATATCTCCCATAGTATCAGATAGTCCTGATTGTGCAGGAGCTCCAAGATATACAAAACTGTGTAGTGTTGAACCCTCAAAGAAATCGGCAATATATTCTTGAGATTCCCACAGTATAGTAATAAGAGAGACTAACCCCACAACAATAAGTGCGGACTTGAAAAATGTCTTTTTAAAGATGTTGTATTGTGGATATTTGTGAATAATCCATACGATACCAACCGCCTCCACAAGACCTCCAAAGAAATGAACCACTCCATCATAACCAAAGAACCCTATGTCACATCCCAGTATGCCAAAACATCCAGACCCACCAGCTAACTCAAACATCGTTTCTTCAAAATATTTAAACACAAACAAGAAACAATATAAAAAGAGAATTGTATAAAATACGAAATCAAATTGCTGATCCTGAATTTTTTCTTGTGTATTATTTTCCATTACAATACTAGTTAGTATATATTTATTCCTTTCTCCAAATCAAATTCTTTAAAAGATAAAAGGGACCTTTATAAGGTCCCTTGAAGGAATCATGCACTACTCTTCAAACAAATTAAGTAAACTTCCGATTATAGCACCTCTTAAGTGTTCTTTTGTGCTTTCTTCTACTTTTACAATTTTCCATCCCTTCGCAATTTTAAGACTTTCTTTAGTTCCGCCGATCTCTTGATCAACAGACATCCAGAAAAGATTTCTTAGTAAACTTGCTTTTCTCTTCATGTTACGAAGTTCTTCGTGAAAATCTTCGCATTCATGAGAATTATCAGATCCATTACCACTAAACATGTGGTCAACATGAAATTGAGCATGCTCCTGCATTTTTCTTTCTGCTTCCTCTGCAACAGAAGCGTGTAGGGACCATATCTTTTTTGATATTTCTCCAGCTTCCCCTAACACCTCTTCTTCCTCTGAAAATTCTGGAACTTCTTCAATGAATTCTTAAGGTGCCGAAATATACTAAACTATATAAAGATAGTTGTCAATAACATCCAAAAAACACACTCACCTTATGGAAGATATTGTTGTTCAAGCTCAAGAATGGTAGCGCCATCAGGAATAATCATAATAGGATATGATGTAAATGAATTATCCTTTGATGCTTCTAGAAATCCTTCCAAAGAAACCTCCTTTAATACAGGAGATCCTGGAGACTGGAATACTCGTATACTGCTTTCCTGAGTAAGAATATATACTTCATTTTCTTGCTCAACATCTCGAATATAAAAATTATTATTCATACTTGGGACACAATCGGTGATTGTTTCTACCGTGCAGTCTGTATCCCCCAACGCTTTTTCAAGCGCTTCATCTCCTGAAAGAAATTCAACTATATTAATATGTACAAGCACATTCTGACTATTCTCAACCACCTCATTTACAAATCCAAATATTCTTCCTGATTCTTTCTGTGGTGCTATTGTTCTCACAATAACACTGTCTTGATCTTCTATTCCTTCAACAAATACTTCTTTTCCTACAAATTCTTCTTTATCAACTTGCTCACTTTCACACAAAAGAGCTTCTCCTGAAATCATACAGATGCTTTCCTTATCAAACACAAGCTTCTTAAAAAGCCCTGGAGCTCCTGGTTTCTCATATACCAGTGAAAGTGTTTCTTCTTGTTGTGAAACATACCCTCTCTGTGAAAACAAATCTTGAGAGTAGTTATTATCACTTGGATTATCTCGACCCCCTAATACAATAAGAACAACTCCTACAAGGATAAGAATTGCAATTCCGTATATATATTTTCTCATATATTCTCTATTGTATGAAGAATTACAGGAAATTCAAGATATGTATATGATATACTTTTACTGTATGTCTGAGAAAAAATCATTTCCCATACCTCCTTCCATACGGAAACTCGTTGGCCCTAGTTTTATTATCCTTGCCTTAGGTCTTGGTTCTGGTGAAGTTATTCTCTGGCCCTATCTTGCTTCCAACTATGGACTTGGGATTGTGTGGGCAGCTATTGTGGGAATTACATTCCAATTCTTCATTAACATGGAGATAGAACGCTATGCTCTTGTACGAGGAGAAAGCGTCTTTGTTGGTATCGCTCGATTTTTAAGATGGCCTTCATACTGGTTTATTCTTTCAACATTTATTGGATTTGGTCTTCCTGGTATCATTGCTGCCTCTGCGCATGTATTTGGATCACTGGTTGGTATTGAAGATTTTCGATGGATTGCTGTTGGTATGCTTGTTGTGATAGGGATTGTGTTAAGTGCAGGAAAGACTGTATATAGGCTCATGGAGCTTATTACTCGAACAGTTCTTCTTGTTGGTGTTCCCTTTATCTTTATTCTCGCTCTTTTTATCAGCTCTCCTTCTGATTGGATTTCACTTGGAGAAGGGCTTATAGGACAAGGGAATGGATTTTCTTTCTTCCCTGAGGGTCTTGCTCTAGCTACATTTCTTGCTGCGTTTGCTTACTCAGGAGCTGGAGGAAACCTCAACCTTACCCAGTCTATTTATGTACGAGAGAAAGGATATGGCATGGGAGCATACGCACAACGTATTGCAGGACTCTTTCATTCACAATCAGCTCTTCCGGTACGTCTTGAGGGAGAATCATGTCATGTTGATGAAGAAAATATCTCTCGATTCAAACAGTGGTGGAGAAGCATGAATATAGAGCATGGGATTGTTTTTTGGTTGATTGGAAGTATCTCAATGCTTCTGTTAATGCTTCTTGCATTTTCAACAACATCTGGATTTTCTGACAATGCTCAGGGAATACAGTTTGTTATCAATGAAGGTATGGCTATTGGAGGAATACTCTCCCCTCTTGTTGGTGTTATCTTTCTTGTTGCTGTTACCATTATGCTGTTTCAAACACAACTTGGGGTCATGGATTCAACGAGCAGAATTATGTCTGAAAATGTTGCAACAATACAGTTGCGGAAAAATCCTGAGAAAAAAATATACCTTTCTCGCATATATTCATATTTTGTCTGGGCACAGATTGCATTTGGATCACTCCTCTTTTTCCTTGGTATGTATGAACCAAAACAGCTCCTTGTTCTTGGTGCTGTGATCAACGCTTTTGCTATGTGTGTTCATATCGCTCTGGTTTCATGGTTAAACAAAAAAGGCCTTGAAAAAGTATTTCAGCCTCGTTTGTGGAGAAAGGTAGTTATTGGAATTATCTTTCTGTTCTTTAGTGGATTTAGTATTGTTGTTCTTTTGGATGCCCTTGGTGTTGTTGTCTTTCTATAGCTTCCTACTATCATACGCCCAGTGAAGAAGTGCTTGTCTCTGTTTTCTTCTGCACCCCTCATCTCCTTTACTACAATTCTTCTGTATTTGAGCTACGTGTCTTTTTATTGCTTTCCATCTCTTTATTTGTCTCTGGTCATCCTCATGTCGTCTTCCTTGAAAGTAACGACAATACCATTGAAACCATCCTCGTGGGTCATCAGGGTGTATCCATCCTTTCTCTTGCCATACAGCAAGGGGTTGAGATGCATCAACACCAAAATAATTGATGGATATGTCTTTTTTCTCAGGAGAAAGCTTTGCCTGGGAAAACCAATCCTTTGGAAATTCTTTTCTACAATCTGTCATATATTTTCCCCCAAATACTCCAAGTGCAAGCATTTCTTGTGGAGTGAGATCTGGGGTAAAGTCAGGATAAAAGTTTTTCCCAGGAGGTTCTGTGCATATATATGTATACCCCTGTTGCATACGATCATGCACCACTATTTTTTTCTTGCTCTTTGGCGTCATATTACAGAATAGTATACACCTTTTTTCTATGTACTACCCCCTATTAAGAAGTAAATTGAAGGGAATTAAGTATCGTAGTAACTATCTCTTGATATCCTCTCTGATGAGGATCAGTTATGCTATATGATATTTGATATCCCACCCCTTCTTGAGGAAGGGTAATGTATGTGGTAACAAGGTTCCCTAGCTCAGAAGGACGTGTGTACATAAACGCCTCATACGAAAGACCAATTGTTGTTTCTTGAAGAGACTCCTCTCCTTCCAACATGTCTGCTTCAAGAACACTCTGTGCGTACATATCAAGTGAAGTATATTCCTGTGCGTTAAGATCCTTTCTAAAGGTAACGGTAAATCCATCTGTTATCTCTGTATATGGTTCATTATCTGGCCCTAAGAAGGTCATCTTTACAATATTTTCCCTTTCAGGTTGTATTGATGCTCCAAGAGGACTCCATACTGTTATTCCCAACTCTTCATTGTGATATACCTCAAATCCTTCTTCTACAGAAGAAGGTGAGCTACTTGGTGAAGGATCAGGTGTTTGTGGTGAGAATATATCTCCTCCCCAAAGAAGGATGACTCCCACAAGAATGACGAAAAAAATGACTCCTATACTAGTTTTCATATCGTAAAAGTGGGTTAGTTATATACATAAGGATATCATAAAAGGTCTTGTATATAAAAAAGGAGCCTTTGATGAGCTCCTTGTCTTTTATGCATCTTTATATGCACATTCATTGCTACAATAAAGAGCAACATGATCTGGAGAAAGTGGTTTATTACATTTGTCATATTCACATCTTCTCCCTTTAGGGTGATTTTTAGGTGTGTGCCATCCTTTGTTTTGACATGTATCACATCCGTGTCCACCACAGTCGTTACATTGAACTGAGTCTTGTGGATAATTTTTGTCAGCAGGTATATTCATATTCATAGCCTCTCTCCTTTTATTATGAGTACTGTTTATAGTGATAGTGTATATATCATCTTTAGTCAATACTAATGTTATGGTTCCAAGGTCTTGAACTTATTACATCCCTGAATGTTTTGTGTATAAAAAGACCGCTACATAACAGCGGTCTTAACTTTATACTTATAATACAGAAATAGTATTATCCCTAATATTACAATCGAAGCTGGGTTGAATACAATAAATATCCAATTTTCAATCACAACTCCATAAATAAACCAAAAGACTGAAGCAAGCATGAACACGATAATAAATCGTGGCTCAACAGCTCCAGCAGATTTTTCTTTGTACATCTCTCTTATTTGTCCAATAAGAGGGAAACCAAGTCCAAATAATCCACAAAGAACAAACATATCCCGTACTGATCCCTGAAGGATATATACCAACGGAATCATTAAGGAAAAGATTACAAGCGTTATCCAGTTTGTCTTTGTAAAACCCTTGTACTCATGAAGTGCAAGGATGATTGGAATATATGGAATACCCAGAAGACCATTTACCATCATTCCCATACTTTGATTCAATACTCCATATACGAAGAAAGAGAAGAAGTAACACCCAGAATAAATAAACAATGTTACCGACAATGACTTGCCTGACTTCTTTCTCCTTATGGTACCATTCTGTTTTAACAGTGACCATCCTTGAAGTAAAGAAAAGAATGCAGTTCCCAGGAAGCTGAATGTTACCATATTCAATCCCCAGTTCTGATATTCAATGGTATGTTTTATAAACTCTTCCAATGAATACCTCCTTTTATTAATTTGTTAAAAAAACTATCTTGTTTTTATATTAGCATAATTTGAGTATTCCGTCAATATTAACGTCTTAGTTGCCGGATGATACTGAGAAAAAAGAAAAGCCCAGAATTACTCCTGGGCTCTAGATAACAACTTATTGCATTATGTACCCTTTTCTACTTTTAGTTGAGAAGTGTACCTTTATCACAATTAAATCTTTTTGAAATTCTTGTAAAAGATATTTTTCTTCTGCAAGTTTTCTAAAGAGTTCAAAACTAACTTTCTTCCTTATAACCCCACTAACTTTCTTACTGATAACCCCACCTTCTTCCTGTTTGTGGTGAAGAAAATAGGAAGGTTCAATGCACTTTTTGTTTATCCATAAAGTGATGATCCATGATTGATCACTTAGTGCTTCTATGGAATTGATTTTTACTGCAACATATCTTTCCCTATCATCTTTCTTAATAAGGAAGGGAACTAATCTTTTTTCCCCAAATAATCGCAGTCCATCAAAAAGTTCTTCCCTTGAAGGACCGTTTAAAATTTCAATATTAGTTGTCATCGTACGATGTCTCCTATTTTTAAAGAACATCTAACTTCACGTCACGTCAGGGGTTAGATCTTACCCTGGAGCCATAAGGCAATCTTTCTATACAGAAAGAACTACATATATAATATCATATATATAGTTCTAAGTCAAGTATTTGTTACAATTCAATACTTTGAAAGAATACCGTATCAGTATTTTATTAATTAGACTCTAGCTTATCTACTAAAAGCTTTTCTTTTATCTTCTCAGCTTTTTCTTTCCTACCCATTTTTATATATGCTTCATATTCATCATGTAGACTAAGGACGGGTATTTTAATACCATCTATATCTAGTATATTTTTTTGAACCGGCTCTTTTGTTTTACTCCATTCATTGTCTGTTGAATGAAAAGATAACAGATCTCCCATAACCTCTATCTGAATTCCATCGATAAGAAACTTCCCATAATATGACTTGAAATATTCTGTTTCTTTAAAGTGAACTTTTTCTACTTCATAGTTTTTAAGAATGTCTCCAATTGCAATTGCTCCACGTTCATCAGTTAGCAAATCTATATCATGTGCATCAACGTCAACTCCTTGTAGCGCTAGATTTAAGCTTCCTATAAGCACCCAGTGTATCCCATGGTCTTTGAGTAAAAGTGCTATTTTTTTAATTACATTACTATGTGTTTGTGAAACCATGTACACAATTTTTATTAAAAGAGAATCTATTGAATCTCACTTCCTCCCCACTCTACGACAGTAAATCCTTTTCTTTTAAAGGAAGAAATATGTTGTGGTTCAATAGATATATAATTATCCAATGGTTTAAATACCATAAAGACCCTAAGAAGTGAGTCTGGTGAAGGGGTAATTGTAAGAGGTGCTGTTTGAGCATATTCCTCCCCTGCAAAATGTATTAGATTGTATGAATTATCTTTCATACGAGGATACCAATAGACAATAAACTCATTGTATTCATGTGGAGTAAGCCCTATATCAGAAAGTGTGTCTTGTAAGAATTCTCGTGTATCACTCCCCTTTACAACAAATCCAGTTGAAAGATCCCATTCTACAGGTTCCCAAGGGACTCCCTCCCAGAAGAGATAGCTGTATTCCTTCCCATCGGCATGGTTTGTTAATCTCCCATTAGGGTATGCTGTAATATTCCATCCCTGAGAAATTGGATCTATGGCTGGATAGGAGGCAATAATATCTCCTTTGTATGCCAATTGGACTGATATGTCTTGTTTTTCTATTGGATAGAAGTAGATGACTGGCTTTTCAATAAAAATATCACCTCTACTTGGATCAAAGTAACTATCTTGTGTCTCTGTGAGCGCTAGTACCGCAAAAACACTAGCGACTATAGCAATGAGAATAAGAACTATTCCAATAATAATATTCCTTTTCATATTTTTTACTTTTTATAGTATATACCCTTATTGTATCAATAAATTACTCTAGATGCATTTACTATCAGATAAGATTGGTTAGGAGATAAAATAAAACCCCCAAAAGTCTGGGGGTTTAGAACTAAATCAAATTATTTCACTAATGTTATATACATCTTCAAACATTGCAATGATGATTGCTCGCCTTCTCCAATCTGCTTTAGCTCACAGATCACCGTAACTTCCTTTCCGTCAAGAAGATGTAATAACCCTTTATTCATATTCTTTAATTCTTTTCCTAAGAATACAAACTCTGTACTGGAAGTTATTGTTCCAAATACATACCCATACATTCCTTTTCCTTCATTAACACTATGCATTATGGAAAATGAAGGAAGTTCTTTTTGAGACTCATTGTCCCACCTATACTCAAAAGCAAATACCCCTTTATCTCCTGTTGTGTATTGCTGTGCACATACTACAGAAGAAAGGATGAAGAAGATAGAAATAAAAATGATTGATTTGATTGATTTCATTGGTCTTACCTTTATTTTGTTGTAAAAAAACTGTGTGTTTGTACTATAGCATAATTATAGTGATAAGTCAATATTACACCCTAACAACCCTGCGGTATAGGGCATAAAATGAATAAGCCTCATTATACTATTTGTAATGAGGCTCGTTATTTTAAAATTTGAGAAAATCAAATGGTGCAAGAATAAAAGTACTTATGTATCCACTGATATATTCTATCGCCCTAAAAGCAACTCCCAAGAGCGGATACATTATCAAAATAAAAAACATGTTCCCGACAAAATTTATCGGCTCTCCTTTTGTATTTGATAAATAACTCTTCCCAAGAAATGCTAGGAAGATCAATACTGCGTAAACAACTATCGATGCAGTTTCCATTTTTTCTCCTGCCAAATTGTTAAAAATTATTCTATTTACACTATAGCATAATTATAGTATTTAGTCAATATTAGTGCTCTGGTTGTTGGACGAAGTTGAAAAAAAGTAAAATAAAAAAGCCCACAAGTGGGCTTTTGCTCTACCCTGTGGGCCTAATTTTTGTACATTCTAATAGCCTTTTCTATTACTTCTTCTAGTCCTCTAGGAGGATCACACTGGGTTTGAAAGATACTTTGTTCAGTTTCCAAGTCTACAATAGCTACCACTACCGAATATCTTGGTAGTATTTGTAACTCGTCAGTTCTGAAGTCATAGATTTCAGTGTCATTGTTGTAAAAGAATATTGCTTTCATTTTTAACTCCTTTAAAAAATTATTTTAATTTAAATTAATTTAGTTTTGCTCACCTTAACCTAGGGAGCGATGTCTCAAATATAAGACTTCGGTCCTTTCTAAACAAGGATATCGCAAGATAAGGAGTTTTCGATATAAGTGGTTAGCTCTCAAAAGCTACAGTGTTATTATAACCTTTGAGAGCTAACCAATCTTTTTTAAAAGAACAATTAATACTACTTTACTATTATATCACAGATATATATCATTTGTCAAGTACCTTAATTATTTTATAGGACTGAAAAAGAAGTAAAATAAAAACCCTTCCTGTAAAAACAAAAAGGGTTTAATACTTACTTGTAAGCCATTTTTTTAATGAGTTCCGGCGCTTTTCTCTTTAACTCTTCTTTTTTTACAAAGACAGGAAACGACCCAGGCCAATCCATCTTGCTAATCGGATTCCCATATATATCATAGGCCGTTCTCCCCCTTCGTTTTGTTTCCCATCCAATACTATAAAAACCTTCCTCATCAGAGTTAGTTACAAAAACTTCATTACTCAGGCACTCCGGATGATAATTCTTTCTAAACATCCTTCTTGTTATCGTTTTTGCTATGCCTATTCCAACTAATGAAGGGCCAACTGACAGACACCAGAGGATACCAACTAAATCGTGTAAATTGGGTGCGTTAACAGCATATTGTAATAACCCCATTAATCCAAATATTCCCAAAAGTATCCAATGAACTATAAGCATACTTCTATTCTGTCTTCCCACAAATTCTATCATTATATGTGCAGAAATAATGATCACAGGAAGAAGTGCGTAGATAAGGATAATTGACTCTAAAGAACTCATTTGATCCTCCAACTATTTTGTTATAAAAAAACTATGTTATATATTAAATAGCATAGTTTTAATATTTAGTCAATATTAGTGCCCTGGTTGTTGGACGAAGTTGGAAAAGAAATAAAATAAAAGGCCGCTTGAATAAGCGGCCTGTAAAATTAAGCAAATGGCTTACATATTTTTGATTTTGCTGCCATAAAACCCAATTTGAATTTTGTAGAAACGTCAACCTTTTTAATGACATCTTCTATTACAACCTTTGAAGGCAAGTTTTTTAGGGAGGCATTAGCTTTGAGGAATTCCTTTTCTTTATCCCCTTTTTCCTTTTGTTTAACGATACGGTATTCTTCTAATTCCCTCTCAATCTCTTTTCTTTTCTTCATCTTTTCTTCATCTTTTTTCTTTCTCTTTTCTTCTCTTTCATGTCTATTTCTCAGTCCTAATTTCTTAATACTGTATATAGCAAGAAGAAGAACAGCTATTCCTACTAAAACACTGTAGTTATTTTCTGTTTTAGAGATGATCCCTTCACCAACGCTGGAAATGATAGAATATATCGTCCAAGTTATCAGCCCAGCAACTACATAGAGAAAAGGGGTGAAATATAATGGAATTTTTTTATTATCATTATAATCATCCCACCACCAATACTCATCTTTACTTTTCCATAAACGCCAACGCGAAAAACCACGTCTTCGCCTAAAATAGAAAAGGTTGTGTATTTCATTGCTGTTCTCTCCTCCAAAATCTTTAATTCCTATGGGACGAAATCCAAAAAAAAGAAGGAATAAAGACCCTAAAAACCAATATAGATACGCAGCAATTACAAAAACCACTCCTACAAACTTTGCAAGTCCCATACCAATCATGTGAAAAATAAACACAAATGGCTGTATGGTAAAAGCAAATATCTTTCTTTTTCGGTATTGACATTGATCAATTGGTTCTTTTTTGAAATACTTATTCACCCAATTCCATACAAATTCCCCAAACCCTTTCTTTGGTTTATGAGCAAATAATTCATCGGGAACTTCAAAATCCGTAGCAATTATGTATACTCTTTTATTACGCAAAACGCCTCCTTGATCTAAATCCTTATACAAGATGTGGGAAGGACCATAATTTTTCAGATGTATATCAACATAATCTGATGCATCTCTCATTGTTTCCCCACAAAAAACATACATTAGAAAAGTATGTTTTCCAGGAGATTTCAAAGGAATATAAGCGGCAAGTTCTTTTGCTTTTCCGATAAATAATAAATCACCGGAGAAAAACTTAAAATGATCCTCAGACTTAAAATCTGAAAGGGTCTTCCCTTTTATATCAACAATTGCAACGTACTGCGGGTTTTCCTCAACAAGCCCTTCTGAAAAACCCCATCGTACTGGAATAGTAGCGGAATCTAAAACATCATTCCCACCGTTAAGAACCATCTTGATGTTCGAAGAACCAATAGCTTTCATTACATTACCTCCATTTATTAAATTGTAAAAAATTATGCTATTTAGAATATAGCATAATTATAGTACTTAGTCAATATTAGTGCTCCGGTGGTAGGACTCGAACCTACAACCATCTCCTTACATCTTACCCTTATATTTCTATAAGGAATGGACTATCTCATCATCCTCAAGAGGATGTGGGGCGCTTCCTCTAATACACGTATTAGAGTACTTCCAAAAAGGAATAGTCTCTACACCTTATTGTAATATTTACAATATTGGCTCGGGATTACCATTTAAGGCTTCCCCGATTTCACCCCATGTTTCCAATCCTAGATCTCTCTAGGAGGCTGCGTAATCCCAGTTTTATACTGGGTTTTTCTCTCACAGGGAGCCGCTCTACCATTGAGCTACACCGGAATATTCTTTTATATTGTGCACTTCGTAACTATATCAAATAGAGGTATATCTACAAGATATAGTCATGTCCGTCCGGGAGGACTCGAACCTCCGACCATTTGCTTAAAAGGCAACTGCTCTACCAGCTGAGCTACGGACGGATACAAAAGATACTCTACTATGCTTTCTACTCATTTTCAAGCTCTTCTGAGAGCTTCTGTGCATGTTCAAGGGCTTTCTTGTTCATTTTCTTTGGGGTAATGAGGTTCAGGTATACGATAAGGTCACCATGAGATCCTCCCCCAAAGGAAAAACTATTTCCGCGAGGCATTCCCTCTCCTTTTAGTATAACAGGTTTTAAGAGAGATTCTCCACGTGGGATATCAATAGTAACAGACTTCCCACTTACATGAGTAAGTGAAATTGTTTTTTCCTTTAACAGATCCTTGAGGAATATATTCTTTGTTGCTACTAAGTTGTCTCCCTCAACCTGAAATGTCTTATGTGGCTCAATACGTACGCGAATATAGGCATCTCCTGAAGGATTATTTAGTACACCGGCCTGTCCTTTTTCTGGTACCTTTATCACCTGCCCATTTCTAATTCCTTGTGGTATATGAACAGTAACTGACTGTGTTCCTTTTTTCCTTCCTTTCCCCTGACAATCAGTACATGGTTTGCTGGCAACCTTTCCTGTCCCCAAGCAGTTCTCACACTCACGAACTTGCATAAAAGAACCAAACATAGTTCTTCTTTGTTCTCGTATCTCCCCACTCCCTTTACAAACAGAACACTCCTTTATCGTTGCATCTTTGAGATGTCCCTTTCCTTCACAGGTATTACATAGGGTTTCAGTTTGAAACTGTATTTTCTTTTCAACTCCACGATACGCCTCTTCGAGGGTAATAGATACTCCTACCTCAATATCAGATCCTCTCTTTTGTGATCGTGCTCGTCCTCCCATACCACCAGAGAAAAATGATCCAAAGATATCACCAATATCTCCAAAGTCTCCTGAAAACTGAGAAAAATCAAATTGACTTGGGTCAAATCCGCCAAATCCTGCTCCCCCACCAGCACCTCCACCTGCCTGGTTAAAGTTTGAACCGAAACGATCATATTGAGTTCGTTTCTTTTCATTTGAAAGCACCTGGTATGCTTCATTTATCTCTTTGAACTTCTCTTCGTCCCCTCCCTTCTTATCAGGATGATATTTCTGAGCGAGTTTCCGATACGCCTTCTTTATTTCATCGGAAGAGGCACTCTTTGAAACGCCAAGAATGTCGTAATAATCTTTTTTCATATATGGTGAGCTACTCTAGTGTTATCCATTCCTTATCCCTACTCTCAAAGGTTGTTTTGAAAAACTTTATAATCAAAAGCATCTCATACAGCACAAAAGCAATAGGAATAATAACAATACGAAATATAATTGATGAAGTCTGAATTACTAATGCAATAACAACGGAGATAATAAGCAATGTTATGTTCCGAGAACTCTCATTGAGGGAATTAAACTTTGAAAGAAACGCCTCATAGATAGCCTCAGATATCTTTTTGTCTGGATCAATACGTACTCCAAGAGATTCTTCAATACGATTCTGAAACTCAATAACTGATTGATTAATCAACTGTGTACGAATAAGGTCAGGCGTTGCAAATCGTATTGTCCTATCAGAACTCTCCTCTATCGCAGCATCAACTGCTTTTTCTGCTGCTTCTCGCAAGGTAAGGGAGGTATCAATGTCTCCAAAGAGTGGAGTAAATGCTTTTGATACTGTTGGAGTAAGATCTTCAAATATAGACTTTGGCAAAAATGCATTGTCTTCTCCAAGTGGTTGAGAAGAAAATACATTAAAAAATACGAATGCAATCAAAATAGCGAATGACAACATTGTCTTTCCAATAATAGAAGAGCTCGTTCGAGCAAATCGAACACGCACTGAAGTAACAATTTCCCATCGCCCTCCAATAACAGCAAGAGAAAGAAATAAAAGAAATAGCATTCCTCCAACAACCATCCCCCCAGAAGCTCCTCCTAACAAGAAAGATCCGATCACAGAGAGCCCAGGAAGAAATACCAATAGCGTTAATGCTTTTCTATTTCGGATTGAAATAATTCCTAACAGGAACACAACAAGAAACACAGAAAACCATCCAAGCACAACAAATGGAGATACCTGAGAATTAGCTACTCCTGCATGAAAATATTCATACAGATATCGTCCAAGGAATAATCCTGCAATGGTTTGGAGAATAATGAATACAAGATGTTTCCCCCATAACAACAGACGCGTTTTCCGCGCCTGTTTTTGTTGTGGGGAAAGATTTGTTTCAAGAAATGTATTCACTATAGGGAGATATTATTTATCTTCTTCCTTTGTGTTGTCTGCATCCTTTTGTTCTTCTTGTGGTGTTTCATTTTCTTTTTGAGATGCTTGTTCTTTATCATACATCTCTTGGCCGATCTTTTGAAGTACCCCAGAGAGTTCTTGAGCAGCACGTTCAATTGTTTCAGGATCAGTTTCTCCAAGTGTCTTTGAAAGAGCTTCCTTTTTCTCTGTAACTTCTTTCTTTGTATTATCATCTATCTTCTCTCCCCAATCTTTGAGGTTCTTCTCGGCACTGTAGATAAGTTGTTCAGCTTGATTTCTTACCTCAACAAGTCGTTTCTTCTTTTTATCTTCTTCAGCATGTACTTCTGCTTCTTTTTTAAGTTTTTCAACTTCATCTTTTGAAAGCTGTGTTGTTGCTTCAATGCGCACTGATTGTTTCTTTCCACTTGCTTTATCATGTGCTGATACTTCAAGAATTCCATTTGAGTTAATATCAAATTTCACCTCAATCTGAGGAACTCCACGAGGTGATGGTGGAATACCATCAAGGATAAAGCGCCCCAGAGACTTGTTATCAACAGCCATTGATCGTTCTCCCTGAAGAATATGAATTTCAACTGATGTTTGATTATCAGCTGCTGTTGAAAATGTCTGTGATTGTGAGGTAGGAATTGCGGTATTTTTCTCAATCATTGGGGTATAGACTCCTCCTAATGTTTCAATACCAAGAGTGAGAGGAATCACATCAACCAATGTGACGTCTTTTACATCTCCTTGAAAGATACCTGCCTGTACTGCAGCACCGATAGCAACCACTTCATCAGGATTAATACCTTTATGTGCTTCT
Organism: Candidatus Paceibacter sp.; assembly: GCA_020724905.1. Classification (GTDB taxonomy): domain Bacteria; phylum Patescibacteriota; class Minisyncoccia; order UBA6257; family JAGOQP01; genus DYGB01. Next base: position 52,995 of record DYGB01000004.1, read on the forward strand.
TTCCCAAAGAGCTTCTTTACTGCTTCTTGTATTGCAGGCATACGTGTCTGTCCTCCAACAAGGATAACCTCATCAATGTCTTCAATTTTTAATCCTGCATCCTGTATTACCTGTTGAGTATGTTCAATTGACTCACTCACAAGATCATCAACTAAGCTTTCAAGTTTTGCTCGTGTCAGCTTCATGACGAAATGTTTTGGTCCACTGTCTCCTGAAGTAATGTAGGGAAGATTTATTTCAGTTTCCTGTGTTGTTGAAAGTTCATGTTTTGCCTTTTCTGCTGCTTCTCGAAGTCGTTGAAGTGCAAGAGGATCTTTTGAAATGTCAACACCTTCGGCTTTCTTATACTCTTCAAGTAAGAATTCTATGATACGTGCATCAAGATCATCTCCTCCAAGATGTGTATCTCCCCCTGTTGCTTTTACCTCAACAACGTCATCTCCTACCTCAAGAACTGATACATCAAAGGTTCCTCCACCAAAGTCATAGACGACAATCTTTTCTTCTTTTTTCTTGTTAAGTCCGTAAGCAAGTGCTGCTGCTGTTGGTTCGTTAATAATACGGCGCACCTTCAATCCTGCAATTTCTCCTGCATTTTTTGTTGCCTGTCTTTGAGAATCATCAAAGTACGCAGGAACAGTGATAACAGCCTCTTCAATTGTCTCCCCTGTCTTTGCTTCAGCATCAGCTTTCATTTTTGCAAGCACCATTGCTGAAATCTCTTCAGGTTTGTGCCACTTTTCTCCCATTTTTACTTCAACACCTCCACTTGCTGATTCACGAATTTCAAATGGAAGATTCTTTTTATCTGTTCCCACTTCTTCTTCTGAGAACTTTCTCCCGATAAAGCGTTTTACTGAAGAAATAGTATTTTGTGGATTTACCACAGCCTGACGTTTTGCCAGTAGTCCTACTAATCGTTCTCCTGACTTGTTTAATGCAACAACTGATGGTGTTGTTCTGTTTCCCTCTGTATTTTCAAGTACTTGAGGATCTCCTCCTTCAATGATTGCCATTGCAGAGTTTGTTGTCCCCAAATCAATTCCTAATATTTTTGCCATATGCGTAGTATGTGTTACTTATTCATTTCCTTTTGATACTTTAACCCGAGCTGGACGGATAAGTTTCCCATGAAGCATGTATCCTCTCTCCACTTCATCAACAATTGCTCCTGGAGGTTTTTGAGAAGGAATACTTGCAATTGCTTCATGTACCGATGGATCAAATTCTTGTCCTTCAGATATCATCACCTTCTCAAGTCCATGTTTTTTCAGTGCATCTTCAAGCTGTGTTCTGATCAGAAATACTCCTTTCTTTATCGCTTCATCTTTGAGAGTCTCAAGAGCAAGATCAAATGAATCAAGTACATGCAACATATCTTTTATTATCTGCTCATTACTGAATTTTACCATGTGACTCACTCGCTCTTCTTCTTTCTTTTTGTAATTGAGAAAATCTGCTTTTGCTCGCTTCCATCCTTCCAGATATTCATCTCGTTCTTTCTCTACTTGCGATACATCCTCTTGAGAGGATGTGGAATCATGAGATATATTCTGTTGTCCGTTCTCTTCATGCATAAGAGATTAGAAGGGTTAAAAACATTCCTATTGTACTCTTTTGAGCGCTCATGTCAATCATAAAAAAGGGCCACTAAAGTGGCCCACATGCATATCGTTATCAACCCCTCTCTTCCTTCCATCGTTTCCTGTGGGTTGATAGGTATAACACATCAAATCATCTATATATAAAAAGAACGGTACATTATATATACCATATACATAACCAAGAGTCAATACTCCCCTTTTTTTGTTCTCTCAGGTATACTATCTGTATATGGATCTTCATCTATACAATTCTCTCACAAAAACAAAGGAGCTATTCGTATCACAGCATAAAAAGACGGTAACACTCTATACGTGTGGACCAACGGTATACAACTATGCACACATTGGAAACCTACGTACCTATGTCTTTGAAGATGTTTTAAAACGAACACTTCAATTCTTTGGGTATAGTCCCCTGCATGGAATGAATATCACTGATGTAGGGCATATGAGTGATGATGGAGATGAAGGAGAAGACAAGATAGAAAAGGGAGCCTTACGGGAAGGAAAACATCCTCTTGCTATCGCACAGAAATATGAAGCAGTGTTTTTTGATGACCTCCATTCGTTAAACATTATCCCTCCTCAGAAAGTAGCACGAGCTACAGACACCATTCCACAACAAATTGAGATTATCGCCCTTCTCCTTGAAAAAAACCATGCCTATATCACCCCTCAGGCAATTTATTTTGATACTCATAGTATTGATTCATATGGAGCTCTTTCTGGACAGGCTATTGATGAGAAAAAAATTGGGGCTCGAGAGGACGTCGTTAGTGACAGTGAAAAGAAACATCCATCTGATTTTGCACTATGGTTCTTTCTTGTAGGGAAGCATGAAAACCATATGCTCCATTGGCCATCACCATGGGGAGAAGGATTTCCTGGATGGCACCTAGAATGTAGTGCTATTTCTCGATCACTTCTTGGACAACCCCTAGATATTCACACAGGAGGAATTGATCACCTTGGAACACACCATCCAAATGAAATTGCACAGAGTGAGGCAGCCTATGACCTTCCTTTGGCACATACCTGGATCCATGGAGCATTCCTTACCGTTGATGAGGGACGTATGGGAAAAAGTGAAGGAAATGCTCTTATACTCAAATCTGTTATTGAACAGGGGTATGATCCACTTGATCTTCGCTATCTCTTTTTAACTGTACACTATCGTTCTCCTCTTTCTTTTAGTTGGGATTCATTATCTGCAGCACAACAAGCGCGAGAACATCTGGTATGGTTTCTTTCTCTCATCCCTCTTAAAAAAGAAAAGGGAGAGAAAGGATACAAAGAGCAACTTACTTCATATACAGATTCATTTCGTTCTGCTCTTGGAGATGATCTTAATACCCCTCAGGCACTCTCTGTACTATGGAACGCTCTTAAAAATCCTCTTATCCCCCTTCATCTCAGACAACGCTTTATTTCAAAACATCTTGATATTCTTGGAATTCCCACCCGTCCCACAAAAAAATCTCTTCCATTTAGAGTGAGGAGTCTTGCTAAGAAACGAGAGAAGCTTCGAAGTAATAAACAGTTTATCCAGGCAGATGTATTGCGCAAGAAAATAGATGCGCTAGGATACATCGTAGAAGACACACCACGCGGACCATACTTTTCACCACACCATGGCAAACACACAGACCACAAAAATACCACCTCACGATAATACTGCTGAGCAATCAGTTCTTGGAGCACTTATGATTGATAGGATGGCAGTAACAAAAGTTGCTGACATTCTTTCTGCTCAAGATTTTTATAGTAGCTCACATCAAAAAATCTACGATGCTATCATTGCACTTTTTACCAAGAGTGAACCAATTGATATTGTGAGCGTTACCTCAAAACTCACCTCTCGAAATGAACTTGCTGATACTGGAGGATCAAGTTACCTTACCGAACTTGTTGATGCAGTTCCTTCTGCTGCGCACATCGAACACTATGCAAAACTCATTAAAGAGAAGCGTATCCTCCGAGACCTCATTAGCATCTCTGCTGATATTCAAGATATTGCATTTGATCCAGGGGAAGAGACCGAGGGTATTCTTGATACAATAGAAAAGCGTATTTTTGCACTTGCACAGAAATCTCATAATAAACGATTTAGTGCTGTTCGAGATGAATTGCATAGCGCCTATGAACGTATTGAACGACTTCATGAAGGCGATGGAACTGCACTCCGTGGAGTAACAAGTGGTTTTTCTGGAATTGATAACTATCTTTCAGGGTTTCAAAAATCTGACCTCATCATCCTTGGAGCTCGTCCTTCACTTGGAAAGACAACGCTTGCTCTTGATTTCTGTCGACACGCAGCACAAAAAGGAAATGTTCCTGTTGGCATCTTTTCACTCGAAATGTCTAAGGAACAGATTATTGACCGTCTTATCGCTTCAGAAGCTGGTGTACCACTCTGGAAACTCCGTACTGGACGTCTTAACAGTGATATGGACTTTGAGCTTATCCAGGGAGCTCTTGATAGGTTATCAAAGACACATATGTATATTGATGATACCCCTGCTCTTAATGTAATGCAGATACGTTCTATTGCTCGACGATTACAAGCAGAACATGGCCTTGGAGTTTTGGTTATCGACTATGTACAGCTCATCCACCCTATTGGACGATCTGATAATATGGTACAGCAATTCACTGAAATATCTCATGGACTCAAAGCACTTGCTCGAGAACTTGATATTCCTGTTCTTGCTCTTTCTCAGTTGAACCGTTCTGTTGACCAAAGAGAATCACATATTCCAAAACTTTCTGACCTTCGAGAAACGGGATCATGGGAACAAGATGCTGACGTGGTTATGCTTATTTACAGAAAAGATCGATCTCGTATGGAGCCTTCTTTAGAAGAAGAGAATACTGCCTCTATTATTATTGCAAAACACCGAAATGGACCTATTGGAACTGTTGACCTTAAGTTTGACCCAGAATATGTCACCTTCAAAGAAATCGATACCCGTCACGAATCACTTGAATAATCTATGAATCTTCCAAAACCAATACAAGAGTTTATCGATGCATTCTCTGAACTTCCTTCTGTAGGGCCTCGACAAGCAACACGTCTCGCCTTTCGCCTTATCCGACAAGGACCCTCAACAATTAATAGACTTGCAAAGAGTGCTGCTCTTTTGGGGAAAATTAAAGTCTGTTCTCGCTGTTTTTTTATTCATGATCAGGAAGGACCTCTCTGTGACATCTGTACACATACAAAAAGAGAGCATGATATATTTCTCATTGTAGAAAAAGAGACAGACCTTATGAGCATTGAGAGAAGTAGTGCCTATCAGGGACGATATCTTGTTATTGGAGAAGCCCCAAAATCAGGAGTCCTTGAACCATGGCAGGTCATGAGACTTTCTGTATTGAAAAAAACTATTCAGGATACACTTCCTTCTCAAAAGGCACGTGAAATTATCATTGGAACAAATCCTTCAACATATAGTGATGCAATGGGAACGCGGATAAAACAAGAACTACAGAGTCACACTGAGAAGATAACATTTTTAGGACGTGGTATCCCTACTGGTGGAGAAATAGAATTCAGCGACGAAGAAACACTCTCTCACGCACTTCATAGAAGACAATAAAAAAATACCCCTTTAAGGGGTATTTTATACTGTTATAGATTCAATGGTAATAACACTCTTTGGTTGCCTGTGTCCTTTTGTTTTCTTGTAACGAGTCTTTGAATGGTATTTAAATACAATTTTCTTACCTTCTCTCATCTGAGAAACAAGTGTTCCTGTTACCGTTGCACCTGATACATAGGGTGTTCCCACCATACACTTTCCTGCGTCGTCTTGAACAAGAAGTACCTGGTCGAACACAACCTTCTCCCCTTCTTGTTGTGGGAGTTTTTCTATTTCTACTTTTTCTTGTGGGGATACTTTATATTGTTTCCCTCCTGTTTGAATGACTGCGAACATACCAGGCTATACTACTCTAAAAGCAAAAAAAAGTCAAAGGAATTTAGGTGTTTAAAAAGAGTATCTGTATCAAGAGAACAAGACCTACAATCTGTATCCACACAGAGGTAAAAAGAATGCTGTAGGTAAGAATGTGTTCCCTTCCATAGAGATTAAACGCAATAACACTATTGATAATGAAGAACAATAATAAAAGCCCAAGTATAAAGAAAATATCAGCGTGTGTTCCTGTGTTAAGAATAATCCCATACTCTGTTGTTTTGATGATAAGGGGATTTTCAAGGGTTATAATATACACCATACTGATTGCAACGTTCACCAACCATATAACTCCTCCAATAATAAGCGGGATATATGCATATACATCCTTTGTGAGCACTTCTATAATTGAACGTGTTAGAGCACGTATATATGTCATCATATGTTTATGTTTGTTCTCTTCCTTGTTGTAATACTGATCCCATCCACGAAAGCTCATCAAGAAACTTCTCTATACTTTCATCTAATACTGTTGTGTCTTTTGTTGCCTTTTCCCCAACATACGTTTGTGCTTCTGATACGTATACATCGGTATGTATGGTAACGAGCCCTAACTCTCGAAGTACTGGGAGAAGTTGTTCAACAACACGTACTCCCCCAAATCTTCCTGATGATACCCCCACAATTCCAGCTACCTTATGCATATACTCATCTAGGAAAAGATCAAGAATAGATTTAAGTGTTCCTGGGTATCCATGGTTATATTCTGGAGTAACGATAATGATACCATCACTGTTTTGTATTGCGTGCGCGTAGGAAGGAACAGTATTGTTTAACGCCTGTCCATAATCATCCTGAGGAAGCACTATATCTGAGGCAAGAAAAAGATCTGGGGTAATGTTAGTTCGTTTCTGTATTTTCTCATAGAGATACCTACCTACCTGTGAGGATATATTGTCTTTCCTATGTGTCCCTACAAGAATAGGGAGTGAAAGCTGTGTTTGTTTCATAGAATAGTTATTCACGAGGAATCTCTACACGAAATGTTCCTAGTGCATATGGCCCAAGTTGATAGGGAGCAAAATAAAAAGTTACTGTTTGATCAGTAAAGGTAAATTGAGAGAAATTCTCTTCTACCGCTGCTGCTCCCTCATCAAGCCACAAACTGTCTTTAATAGCCTCATACTCCCCTGCACCCCTTTCTACAAGTTGCTCTTTGACATTTTCCTTTACCACCTCTGATATCTCTTCAAGGGTAAGGAGAAGTATATCTGAGAGTGTTACAAACTCTTCTGTTTCTAGATTTGCATTCACTGTTTCAAATACACGAATACCATGAGCCCCTCCACTATATTCATCGATAACAAAAAGAGTACTGAAATAGGTTTCATTAAAACTATCTACCTCATATGACATTGAAAGCGTATAGAGAGGTCCCCTCTCTATCTCTTCATCAGCATAGGAAGGATCAGTATCAATACGAGCTTGTCTGTTTTCCTGCGCTATTTCTTTAAAACTATCAATATTTTGGGTAACTCTTTCCTTAATATGTGTATTTACCCACTCATACTCAGAAGGGAGTACTGGATATGACACATCAACAGAAATGTTATTTTCTTCTTCTGTAATTGTTTCTTGAGAAACATTAAATTCGTATGGTTCCTCAAAGCTAGTAATGAAGCTATAGACAGCTATTGCTAATATAACCACAAGAATAACTATACCAATACGTGTTTTTTGTTTCATAGATATATATCTACTTTTATATAGTATATCATAGACAGGAGTATAAATCAGACATATATCTGGAAGATAAAAAAAGACCCGCATGAATAAGCGAGTCTTGTACTTCTACCAAAGAGATGAAATCTCATGTACATTCCAAGGGTCTTTATATAAGTCTTCCATCTTGTATTTCTTTTGAGGAAGATCCTTCTCTTCAATCTTTTTACTAAGATCAAACATGTAAAATCCTTTACCCTTCGTGTCGGCATATCCATCATTATCTCTATCACGGAAGAAGATATATGATGAGCCTGAGTATTTTTGAAGTGGATATGGTGCTACAAGAACCTGAGATCCATCAAAAGCCTTAACGAAATATGGAGTAATAGCATCACTAGTCTCTGTCTCACTTTTAGCGACAGGCATGTTATTATATGGATCTGGCGCAGGACCATCACCATCATCTGTATCTTTCGCAACCCATATGGCGACGAAGAAAATTAATACGACTAGAATTAAGAAAATGGTAAAATCTCTATCGGATTTTGACATGATACACCCCTCTTTTATTTATGGAATTATAAAATAGCTACGTATATCTATTATACATTATTATTATCTATAAGTCAATATTAGTGTTATGGTTCAATACCTTGGAACCACTCTCTGATATATGATGCATCATATGGC
>DYGB01000005.1 GCA_020724905.1 Candidatus Paceibacter sp.
GGAATTGAGCTTCGCTCACCGATTGATATGGTTCCAAGGTCTTGAACTTATTACACCCCTGTGTAGAGGGGTTGATGAGGGAAGTTATTTAGCAGCTTCTTCTTTTTGTTTTTCTTTTATAACCTTGAGAACTTCCTTTTCTATTTCCTTGAGAAGTTTTGAGTCATCTTCAAGTGTTTTTCGGGAAGCTTCTTGTCCTACCCCTATCTTTGTATCTCCAAAAGAAAATGTATTTCCAGATCGCTTCACAACTCCTTGTTTCAAAGCAACATTGAGAACATCTCCTTCATATGAGATTCCTTTCCCATACATAATATCAAACTCAGTGAGTTTAAATGGGGGAGCTACTTTGTTTTTAGCTACCTTTGCCTTTGTCCTACTCCCAATGATTTCATCTCCTTTCTTTATCTGAGCAATTCTTCGTATATCGATACGAACCGAGGCGTAGAATTTAAGAGCACGTCCCCCCGATGTTGTTTCAGGATTACCCCAGGTCATCGTACCAATCTGTGAACGAATCTGGTTGATAAAGATAATGGTGGTATTTGATTTTGATGCAAGGGCTGCAAGTTTTCGGAGTGCCTGAGACATGAGTCGAGCTTGGAGTCCAATTTGTTGATCACCAATCTCACCTTCAATCTCTGCTCGAGGAGTAAGGGCAGCAACAGAATCAACAACAGCAACATCGATAAGGCTTGAGCGCACAAGGTTTTCAAGAATTTGAAGCGCTTCTTCTCCACTATTTGGTTGAGAGATAAGAAGTTCTTGTATTTTTACACCAATCTTGTGTGCATATTCAGGATCAAGTGCATGTTCAGCATCGATAAAAGCACACTTTCCTCCTCTCTTTTGGGATTGAGCAATGACAGAAAGTGCGAGTGTTGTTTTTCCAGATGATTCTGGACCATAGATTTCAATAATACGTCCTCGAGGAACACCACCAACACCAAGGGCCATATCAAGAGAAAATGAACCAGTTGGAATAGCTTCAACGTGGGCTATCTTTTGTTGCCCTAACTTCATAATTGATCCGTCTCCAAATTTACTCTGGAGTTCTTCTATAAGTGAATCAAGATCACTTTTTTGGGTAGGTGTTTTCTTTGGTTTTTTCATACAAAAAGAATCTTACTATACCTGTAGTGTAGCATGTTTTATTACCCTGCGCACTTAGTTAAAACGTAGGGATATCTTCAAGAGAGGAAGATGGTTGAGGGGTCTGCTGGCTAGGAGAAGGACTTGGAGAAGGAAGAGGAGAGGTACTTGTTGCCTGTGAGGAAAGAAAAATAGTTCGGGTAATTGTGGTTGTATTTCCCAAAAAGCGCGTAACAGAAATGTTAAATGTATTTGCTCCCTCTGAGAGAGGAACTTCCATACGAAATGATCCATCTTCTTGAACAGGAATATCAGTACCATTGATTGAGATGATATCAGATGAACGTCCCGTGCTTCCTTCAATGCTATAGGTATTATCAGAAACAACAAGTGTTTCTTGTGATGGAGAGCTTACGTAGAGTGAGGGTGTTCCAAAGAAATCTGATAACTGAGGGATAATAACAAATGCAAGAATTAAAAGGACAACCCCTCCAAGGATAAGAGAAATTCTTTTTTTATGTTCAACGGCAAATCTATTAGAAGGGAGAATGTCTTCTGCTCCTGACTGAACTACATCATGTTCACGTTTATAGTGAAGCCATAGAGAATTAAAGTCAGTATCAAGAGCATGTGCAATTGATTTAATATATCCTCGAATATAGGGACGAGGAGGGAGTTCATCGAGGTTATCGTCAATCAGCGCTTGAATATATTTGTGTGATACAGCAGTGCTGTCAGCAAGTTTCTGTATCGACATATTCTTTGACCTGATAAGATCGTGAAGATGTTGTCCAAATGGCTTTAATTCATTCATATATATAGTCTACTACTCTTCTAAGAATTTTTCATCACTTTCTTTCCCAATATACACTTCACGAGGTTTTGAGCCTTCTCCTGGTCCAATATGACCCTTATTTTCGAGAAGATCAAGGAGACGTGCTGCGCGAGCATATCCTATCTTCAAATGTCTCTGAAGGAATGTTGCAGAAGCCTTGCCCGTCTCTCGTACAAGTTCGGTTGCCTCTGGGAGAAGATCATCTTCTTCTGTACTTTCTTCAAATGCTTCAAACATACTATCAGAAGATTCTTCTTGAGAATCATTTCCAAAATGTACGTCGTGATCAGGAAGCTCATTATTTTTCTTTATAAATGAGGTAATTTCTTGTATCTCTTCCTCGCTAATAAAGGCTCCTTGGAGTCGCTTTGGCTTTGAGAGCTGAGCATTCATAAAGAGAAGATCTCCACCTCCCAAAAGTTTTTCAGCACCAGCAGTATCAAGGATAGTACGTGAGTCAATTTGACTTGCTACTTGGAGAGCGATACGAGCGGTGATGTTTGCTTTAATAAGGCCAGTAATAACTTCAACTGAAGGTCGTTGTGTTGAGAGAATAAGATGAATACCCGTTGCACGAGCCATCTGTGCAAGGCGTACAATAGCATTTTCAATATCACGTCCATACGAAGACATAAGATCAGCCATTTCATCAACAACGATAACAATAAAAGGAAGTTTCTCCTTTGCTTTTTTATTGTAACTTTGAATATCTCGGGCACCAGCCTTCATCAGTGTTTCATACCGGCGATCCATTTCACTAATAGCCCATCTAAATACTGCAAGAGATTTTTTTCCTTCAGTAACTACCGGAGAAATAAGATGAGGGAGTCCGTTATACGCACTGAGTTCAACACGTTTTGGATCGATAAGAATGAATCGAAGTGTTTCAGGGGAATTCTTGTACAACAGTGAGATTAATACAGAGTGAAGGGTAATTGATTTCCCCGATCCTGTTGCTCCGGCGATAAGAAGGTGAGGCATCTTTTCTATATTTGCAAAGAGAGGCTCCCCAGTGACGTCTCGTCCAAGACAGAATCCAAGGGGTCCTGATGAACTAAACTCTGGATATGAGATAAGATTTCCAAGTCTCACTACAGCAGCTTTTTTGTTTGGCACTTCTATTCCTACGTATGGTTTTCCAGGGATAGGGGCTTCAATACGGATAGGGTGTGCAGACAGTGCGAGCGCAAGATCCTGGTTAAGTGCAATGATACGAGAAAGTTTTATTCCTTCTGCGGGACGAAGGGTAAAGCGAGTTACCTTTGGCCCAATGTTAATCTCTCCCATATCAACAGGAATTCCAAAACTCTCAAGTGTCCTTTTTATAATATTTGATTGTGCGCGTAAATCTCCTGCTGCAGGTTTTTCTGCTGATGAGGTAAGAATGTTAAGAGGAGGAGGGGTATAGTTGGCAAAAGAAAAATGAGGAATCTTTGAAGGAGGAGTAAAGACCTCTTCTCGTTCTTGTATCTGGAGCTCTTCTTCTTTTTTAACTTCTTTTTTCACAGGAGCCTTTTCTTCTGTCTCGGTGGAATCCTTTTGAGCTGCAGCAATATAGGTTTCTTCTTTTTTGTTGAGGGTTGAAGGGGAAGGTATCTCTTCTTTCTTTGATGAAGAGAAGAAAGATATAACTGCTCGAAGGAAGGAAGAAAAAGAAGTAACAGAGGTGTCAAAAGCGATAACAGCTCCAATAATCATTGCAAAGAAAAGAATGATACCAGAGGCAAGAGATCCAAACCAATGATCGATATATCCTACGCCTCGTCCAATAATTCCTCCAGCGTTATAGGAGAGTACATCAATAAACCCAAGACCAGAGAGAAAGAAAACAACACTTCCAAGGATAATTGGTCCAGAGAGTGTTTTTTCTTCTTTGCTAGTAAGAAGGAGTATAGCGATACTAAGAAATACAATTGGAAGCAGAAGGTATCCCCACCCAAAGAGGGTTGAGAGAAATGAAAAGAGTCCTTCTCCAGCACTTCCTGCCTTATCGATACTTGCGAGCCCAAGGATGAGCGCAATCACAATAAAAAAGAGTGCCCAAATACTTCGTTTTGTTTCTGATGAAAGTGATAATGAGGGACGGTATGTCTTTAATCGTCCTATTTTCTTTTTACGAGCCATATGCACTATCTTAGCACCTTCTTTTCTTTGGAAAAAGGTTTTGACAAATATGTTTTTGAAGTGGTATGGTTCCCTCACATGAGTAGTGAGACACAATTCATACAAGCAGACGGAACGTCTATTCCTCTCAAGGCGGTACTTCAGGAGGTATCTCAGTTTATGAGAGAGAAAAAGGATGCTCATTACAAGATTATTGTTGGATCTGATTCACTAGGAACGCTTGGACGACACAGTGATTTTGTTACCGCGATTGTCGTGCAACGGGTAGGGAATGGAGGACGCTATTTTTGGAGACGAGTAGGTAGGCAAGAGGTCTTTGGACTTCGAGATCGTATTATAAAGGAGGTACTCCTGTCTCTTGAAGTAGCCCAACAACTTACCGCACTTCTTTTAGAGATGAAAGAAACCTGTACGGTGGAGGTACATGTTGATGTAGGAACAGAAGGAAAGACAAATCCTTTAATCAAAGAAGTGGTAGGAATGATTCAAGGATATAACTTTTTGTACAAAACAAAACCAGATAGTTATGCAGCAAGTAGTGTTGCTGACAGACATATATAATATGAAAAAAGATACTATTGTTCTTGATATTGAAACAAAAAATACCTTCGTTGATGTTGGGAGGAATAATTTTAATGACCTACAGATATCACTTGTTGGTGTCTATTCATATAACACTGACTCATACAGGGCGTATGAAGAACATGAGCTTGCTCTTTTAGGGGAGGTACTTAAGAATTCAGAACTTCTTGTGGGATTTAGCTCAAAACGATTTGACCTTCCAGTAATGGCAAAGCACTATGACTTTGACTTATTTGCTATCCCTCATATTGACCTTCTTGAGGAAATAGAAAAATCAGCAGGAAAGAGAATTAGTCTTGATCTACTCGCACAGGAAAATCTTGGGTACGGGAAATCAGGCCATGGGAGTGATGCACCACTTCTCTATGAAGATGGGAAAATTGAAGAATTGAAAAAATATTGTATTCAAGATGTACGAGTTACAAAAGAACTCTATGACCTTGCAAAAAAACAGGGATTTCTTCTTGTCCCACAGAGGAATAATAAAGAGTCTATTAGAGCTACCTTTGATTGGAACGAAAAACTTCTCTACAACAGACTTTTTTGATACACTTATACACATATGAACAAGAAGTTTTCAGATACAGCCTCCTTTACTCTGGTTGAGTTGCTCGTTGTCATCGGTATTCTTGCCATCCTTACCGCTACCGTTGTTATTATATTAAATCCCGCAGAACTTCTTAGGCAAGCCAGAGACTCTAACAGAATGACTGATCTTGCCACCATCGACAAAGCAATCTCTCTTCTTCTCACCCAACAACCAGATACTAATCTGGGAACAGCTCAGACTGTGTACGTGTCACTTCCTGACACCTCTTCGACCTGTACTAGTCATACTCTTCCCTCACTTCCCGCAGGATATCAATACAATTGTGTCACCGAAGCAAATCTTCAAAATATCAATGGAACAGGTTGGATTCCTGTGGATTTTACCACCACCCCCATCCAATCCCTTCCGGTTCTTCCTGTTGATCCTAACAATACTGCCACCAACTACTACACCTACACCATGGGAGGTTCGTGGCATCTCCTTACTCTCTTAGAATCAAACAAACACCGTGTTGATGCAGCAACTGATGGAGGACTCTCCCCAGCTGCCTATGAAACAGGTTCAAATCTCACTCTCTATCCTCCGACCTTCCCCGCATACTGGATCAGAGTCCCTGGAAGCTCTACCCATGGAACCTCAGACTTTTACGTTATGCAGTATGAAGCAAAGAATGTATCAGGTGTTCCTACTTCTCAACCTTCCCTTACCCCCTGGGTCTCTATTTCTCAAACCAATGCTATCGCTGAGTGTCAATCCATTGATGCAGATCTTATCACCAACGCTCAATGGCAAACCATCGCATACGACATTCAACAACAACCACAAAACTGGTCAGGAGGATCAGTGGGATCAGGCTCTATTCACCGAGGAAACTCAAATACTTCAGCAGCTATGGATGGAACAGACCCTCTCTCAGGAGTCAACAAGAGAACACACGTCCTTTCCACTGGAGCTGAGATATGGGATATTGCAGGAAATGTATGGGATTGGAACAAAGACACCATTATTGGAACTGACAAACCAGTGGGAGGAGGAGCTGCCTGGGTTGAATGGACTACTGTCCTTGATTACGGCTCATTAGATGAAGAAGATGTAAAACCATTTAATACTTCATGGAATTCCTCTCAAGGAATTGGTCGTTATTACCAAGGAACTGCAGATGGTACTACGTATGCCTTTCTACGCGGCGGGGGTTGGGCCGATGGCACGGTTGCGGGGGTTGAGGCGTTGGCTCTGGCCCATATTCCTTCCAGCACGTACAGCTACATTGGGTTCCGTTGTGCCCGGTAGACCCGTAGCAATCTAGTTATCTAATAATCTTCAAACAATCGATATGTCTATAAAAGATCTGGTATTATTTCAAAAAACGTATGAGTATTTTTTGTGGATCTTCCCACTCATCAATAAATTTCCTAAAAATCAACGATTTGTACTCGGACAAGAAATGGAAAGAGAAATTCTTTCTCTTATAAAACTGATCCACTATTTTCAAAAAACATCTGAGAAAAGACAATATATTCTTGAACGTATTTCACTTCACATCGACATGATGGCAATTCACATTCGTTTAGCAAAAGATCTTCATTTTATCTCAATACGACACTATGGAATGGGATGTGACAAAATCAATGAACTGGGACGATTGGTGACAGGATTGAAAAAATATATACATACTTCTCATACCTCAAAAACAAAGGAACAAGTAATGGTGTGAGAAGTAGTATGAATCGTCTATAAAGCGGAAGCCTTTCTACGCGGCGGGAATTGGAACAATGGCACGAATGCAGGAGTTGAGACGTTGAATCTGAACAATATTCCTTCCAACACGAACAGCAACATTGGGTTCCGTTGTGCCCGGTATACATATAGGGAAAAAGTTTGTGGCCCGAATATGAAAAATATATTTTTTTATATCTGCGCCATCATGTCTACTGATTCATATTATCCCCCCACAAAGAGGGGAACACCGTGCGTGAATACTGTATATGCCATGTGTATACACAGCCCTCCCACACAGGTGTTGTGTGGGAGGAAAACACGCTATTTTCTATGGGAATGTATGAGGACATTTATGCATTTGAAAATATCTATACTGCGTACCAGAAGGCACGAAAAGGAAGAAGGTACAAGAAAGATATTGTGCTATTTGAAAGACATCTTGAGTCACAGTTAAGTAAAATTTCTTTTGTATTAAGAAAAGAACGATATCGTCACGGTTCATATCGAGAATTTATTGTAAATGATTCGAAAAAGAGGACGATAAGTGCAACATCGTTTCAAGATCGTATTGTACACCATGCAGTATATGCATATATAGAACCTCTCTTTGAAAAACAATTTATTTATGATTCGTATGTGTGTAGAAAGGGAAAGGGATCTCATCGTGCAGTGAAACGATTAAGACGACACATGTATGGAGTCAGTGGTGGATATAGAAAAGAGGCATGGTATTTAAAAATGGACGTTGCACAGTATTTCAAAAGCATTGATCATAGAATTCTCAAAGAATTAATATGGTGTACTATCCATGACTCTCGTACGTTAAAACTTCTTTCTATCATTATTAATAGTCGATGGGATAGAGAGTATAAAGGAAGAAAAACAGGCATTCCGATAGGAAATCTTACCAGTCAATTATTTGCAAATATATATCTCAATCCCCTTGATCACTATATAAAAGAACAATTGAAGTGTAGATACTATGTACGATATATGGATGATATTGTTATTTGTCATTCCGACAGGGCATTTCTTCAAATAGTACACAAAGAAATAGAACGGTATGCAGAAAATACACTTCGTCTCACATTCCATCCTAATAAAGTTATAATAAAACCAATCCATAAAGGGGTTCCCTTTCTTGGATATATTCTCTATCCACACTACACACGGTTAAGACAATCAACAGTAAAAAGATGTAAGTTGAGAATTAAAAAATACAACAAAAGAAACAGTTCCCCAAAAACAATGGAGAGCTCATATATGGCATGGAAAGGGTATGCTTCATATGCAAATGCATGGAGAAAAACAGAAATACTATGGAGGCATGTTTACTCATCTAAGTCGGTAACATATAGTAAAACTATGAAACAAATATATTTGGATTATGCTGCTACAACACCTCCTTCCAAGAGAGTGGTGCAAAGCATGAAAAAAGCACTATCTATATGGGGGAATCCTTCATCCCTTCATCACTATGGACAGGAAGCTTTTAACCTTCTTGAGAAATCTCGTAGTGCAATTGCAACATCCTTAGGGGTAGAAGAAAATAATGTCATCTTTTGCTCTTCAGCAACTGAATGTTCAAACCTCTATCTACGGTCTATAGCACAAGAATATAAAAAGGAAAAAGGACATATTC
Organism: Candidatus Paceibacter sp.; assembly: GCA_020724905.1. GTDB lineage: Bacteria > Patescibacteriota > Minisyncoccia > UBA6257 > JAGOQP01 > DYGB01. The sequence continues at coordinate 8,545 of DYGB01000005.1, forward strand.
CTCATATTGTTATCTCAGATCTTGAACATGCTGGGGTATATGAAACTGCTTACGCACTTGAAAAAGAGGGGAAGGTAACACTGTCTCTTGTTTCTTCTCATAATGGGAGAGTGCGCCTTGAGGATGTGGATCGTGCTCTTACTCCACATACTGCATTAGTTGCAGTGATTGCGGTTCAAAATGAAATTGGAACAGTGCAACCATACAATGAGATAGCCGAAATGATTCAAAAGAAGCGAGGGGAAGGTAGGTTTCCTCTTTTTTATACGGATGCAGTACAGGCGATAGGGCTTGGGGATCTAAAAAATATAGCCGCTGATGCATATTCTTTTTCAGGACATAAGATATATGGTCCTAAAGGAGTAGGAGTTTTGGTGATAAAAAATACTACTACATTGCACCCTCTCATTACAGGAGGTGGTCAAGAAAGAGGAGTGCGCTCAGGGACAGAAAACATTCTTGCAATTGTTGGGTGCGCTCAAGCCCTCAAAGAGATAGAAGAAAAAAGAAAGCAGGCATCTATACAAACCCAATCCCTACAAACATATTTGAAAGAAAAAATAAAAAAAATAAAAGACATACATATCCTTGGAGATGAGAGTGCTCTTTCTCCACATATTTTAACAGTGTGGAGCCCAGCATTTCCTCCACACGTTGCACATGCCCTGGACAGCAAAGGGATTGCTGTATCTTCAGGGTCAGCGTGTGCTCAACGAGGACATAAAAAATCACGTATTCTTTCTTCTCTTGGGATAGGAGAGGAAGAAACTACAAAAACGATACGCATTAGTATTGGAAGAGAAACAAAAAAAGCTGATATTGACCGTCTCATCAAAACGCTTATAATACTAGTACAGTAAGGTATCTTTCGTATATGACTCGTATACAAACATTCGCACAACGATACAGGGTGCATATTGTGATAGCCATTATTGGTTTTGTCGTAGGGCTTGGACTTTCTTTTCTTTCTCCTCAGGAGGTAGTATCTCCTCCTATCCAAGACCAACCATCTCAGGAGTATAGAGCTCCAGAAGGATATGAACAGGCAATTGTGAGTGCAGTGCAAAAGGCATCTCCCGCAGTGGTTTCAATTATCGTGAGTAAGGATGTTCCTATCATCGAACAATGTCCTTCTAATCCTTTTTCAAACACTCCTCGGGGGTTTGAAGATTTCTTTGGATTTGGGAATGACTTTTTTCAATTCTATGAACCATGCCAGAAAGGAACTGAGAAAAGAGAAATCGGAGGGGGAAGTGGTTTTATCGTATCTTCTGATGGGCTTATTGTGACAAACAAACATGTCGTAGAAGATGATGAGGCACAGTACAGTGTTTTTAGTAATGATGGAACAGAATACAAGGCAACAATAGAAGCAGTACATCCAACCCTTGATATCGCAATTATTCGTATTGAAGGAGAAAACCTTCCAACAGTGACACTGGGAAATTCAAATGAGGTGGTATTGGGGCAGACAACAATCGCAATTGGAAATGCGCTTGGAGAATTCAGAAATACCGTATCGGTAGGTGTTGTGTCTGGACTTGCTCGGAATGTTGCTGCTACTTCAGCACGGGGAGGGACAGAAATTATCGAAGGAGTGATACAGACTGATGCTGCTATTAATCCAGGAAATTCAGGAGGACCACTTCTTAATACAAAGGGGGAAGTTATTGGAATTAATACCGCTATGGTTGCAGGAGCACAAGGAATTGGATTTGCGCTCCCTATTAATGCAGCGAAACAATCAATTCAATCAGTTGAAACGTATGGTGAGATTCAGGTGGCATATTTGGGAGTACGGTATGTCATGCTTACCCCAGAACGTGCAGAACAATACAATGTCCCACAAAAAGAAGGAGCTCTTATCAAAGGGTTAGAAGAAGGACTTGCTGTTGAGGTAGGATCCCCTGCATATCAAGCTGGTCTTCGGGAAGGGGATGTTATTATGGAAGTTGATGGGGTAAAAATTGACAGAGACACCTCTCTTGCGTATGGTATCTCACAGAAAAACCCAGGAGACACAGTACGTCTGAAAATTGCACGGGGTGAGGAAGAGTTTGAAATTGATGTTATACTTACTAAACGATCAGAATAATACATGAATAATTTTAATAAATTTACTATAAAGGCTCAGGAAGCATTGCAGACAGCCCAAGAAATAGCAGGTCAATATAATCATGGAGAATTAAAAGCACTCCACCTATTACTTGCCCTCATTCAAGACAAACAATCACTTGTCTATCCTATGCTCATACATGCAGGAGTACATCTTGATGAGCTTGAGCGAGAACTAGAGATGCAGATTGAAAAACAACCAAAAATATTCTCATCACAAAAAGGATCATTTGGACAACTCTATCTATCGCATGAACTTCTTGGGGTTATTGATGGAGCTCAAAAGATAGCAACAGGAAAACAAGATGAGTTTATTTCATGTGAGCATCTCCTTATGGGGATTGCACTTGCTCCCTCATCAGCAGCGGGTGTCCTGCATCGACTTGGATTTACTGAAGAGATAGCCCAAAGAACATTTGATGAGGTGCGAGGATCACATAGAGTTACCGATGATATGCCAGAAAACAAATTTAAAGCAATAGAAAAATATTCTCTCAATCTCACTCAGAAAGCTCGAGATGGGAAGCTAGATCCTGTAGTAGGACGAGATGAAGAATTGCGACGAGTTATTCAAGTTCTCTCTCGTCGAACAAAGAATAATCCTGTTCTCATTGGAGAACCAGGTGTGGGAAAGACTGCTGTTGTTGAAGGACTTGCACAACGCATTGTTTCAGAAGAGGTCCCTGAAAGTTTGATGGGGAAGGAAATTATGATGCTTGATTTAGGATCACTTCTTGCAGGAACGAAGTTTCGAGGAGATTTTGAGGATCGACTCAAAGCATTCATGAAAGAGGTTCAAGAAGCAGAAGGAAAGATTATCCTCTTTATTGATGAGATTCATACGATTGTAGGGGCAGGAGCTGCCGAGGGAGCGATAGATGCTTCAAACCTCTTAAAACCAGCACTAGCTCGAGGAGAACTTCGTGCTATTGGAGCAACAACAACAAAGGAGTATCAGAAATATATAGAAAAAGATGCAGCACTTGAGAGACGGTTCCAACCAATTATGGTGGAAGAGCCTTCACTACATGATAGCATCGCTATCTTGCGGGGCTTAAAAGAGAAATATGAAGTCCACCATGGTATTCGTATTACCGATGAAGCGATTGTTGCTGCAGCAAATCTTTCGGCTCGCTACATTACCGACCGATTCCTTCCTGATAAAGCCATTGACCTTATCGATGAAGCAGCAGCATCACAGCGCCTCGAGTCTGATAGTGTTCCTTCTGATATTGAACGAGTTCGTCGAGACTTAACTCGTTTTGAGATAGAAAAATCAGCACTTCTTGCAGAGAAGGGAGAAAAGAAAAAAGAGCGCCTTAGTGAAATAGAAAAAGAACTCCAGAAATATAAAAAAGAACATGATAAACTTTCAAAAGCATGGAAGAAAGAAAAAGATGCTCATGGAAAGATTCATGAATTGCAAAAAAAGATAGACGAGTTAAAGAGAGAAGCGGAAGCTGAAGAACGAGAAGGAGATTTGGATCGAGTTGCAAAGATAGTATATGGAGAACTTCCTGAACTTGAAAAAGAATTAAAAGGTCTTGAGAAAAAACAAAAGAGTAGAGGAAAGCGATCTCGTAGCTTTATCAAAGAAGAAATTGATGAAGAGGATATTGCACGAGTTGTTGCTCGGTGGACAGGCGTACCAGTCTCAAAAATGATGGAATCTGAAAATGAAAAATTAACAAAGATTGATGAGATTTTAGGAGAACAGGTAATTGGACAGACGTATGCTGTTGATCAAGTATCTCGGGCTCTCAGGCGTGCACGAGCAGGACTTTCTGATGAAGATAGACCACTTGGTTCCTTTATGTTCCTTGGTCCTACAGGAGTAGGAAAAACAGAACTTGCACGAGCACTAGCTGAGTTCATGTTTAATGACAAAAAAGCACTTGTTCGTATTGATATGTCTGAATTTATGGAACGGCATGCTGTTGCAAAACTTATAGGATCTCCTCCAGGATATATTGGTCATGAAGAAGGAGGACACCTTACAGAAATTGTTCGTCATCGTCCTTACAGCCTTATCCTGTTTGATGAAATAGAGAAAGCACACCCTGATGCATTTAATATTCTGCTTCAGGTACTTGATAATGGAAGACTAACAGATTCAAAAGGACGAGTGGTAAACTTCAAAAATACAATTATCATTCTTACCTCAAATATAGGAAGTGATTTCTTTTATGAGTCAGGAGGACCTATTGGATTTAATGGGAAAGGATCCGAAAAAGAGAAAGAAGAGCATCGTATGGAGTCAATTCGAGAAAGAGTTATGGAAAGCTTGCGAGAAAACTTTCGTCCAGAGTTTATTAATCGACTTGATGATATTGTTATCTTTAATGCATTATCTCAAAAAGATATAGAAAAGATTGTTGATATTCAGATTCAAGAATTAGTAATCAATAAGATGGAGAAGAAAGGATTTTCAATCCAGGTTGATACTTCAGCTCGAAAGTATATAGCACAAGAAGCATTTGACCCTCAGTTTGGTGCCCGACCAATTCGTCGATATATACAAAAACATGTTGTTGATGAGCTTGCTGAGAAAATAATAAAACAACGCATTAATGGAAAGAAAAAAATTAAAATTACTGCCAAAGGCAGGAGTGGTATCACTATTACTTAGTGGTCTTCTCTATATCATAGGGCTTTTTCTCCTCTTTACCCAAGGGTCATGGTGGACGTGGTTGGTATATATTGGAATAAGTATCTATCTGTACAGAAAATTCTTTTACAAAACGAAAGGATTTATATGGTTTGGAGTGGGAATTATTCTTGCGTCTCTATGGGCAGTTACTATTGTTTCTTCTCCAGCGCTTTCACTATTGATATCGATTGTTTTTGGAGTACTTCTTATGTTGTTATTGGGGCTGGAGATATCACTCTTTCATAAAGAGGAGTTTATCGTCAGTATTCTTTTCTACTCCCTCGTTTATATTCTTCTCGCTCTGTTTTCTTTTTCTGTTACGATCCTTGGTCCATGGGGACAGATTGGTATGATTATTATATTGTTCTTGAGTATTGGGGTAATGCTTCGAGACGTTTCCTATCTTGTTCTTGATACCTCTTCAGATATTGTGATTCTTACCTATGCATTTATTGCCTCATTTCTCACCATGCAGATGGTGTGGATGAGTAGCTTGTTCTCATTTGGATTTTTGTATGGTGCGTCTCTGAGCACAGTCTTTTTGATTTTGTTTTCTGATACCTTCTTGCGGTACAAAACTGCACAACTAACAAAGAATGCCATTCTCCAAAACAGTATATTTTTGGTACTATTCTCTGTGGGGATTGTCTTACTTTCATTGGTATGAAATTGATATCACGGACTGAGGAAGAAACACAACAGATAGGGGAGAAGTGTGGGGTGTTTCTTGAAAAATACATTGCACAACACAAGACTCCTGTGCTAGTAACACTTCAGGGAGAATTAGGAAGCGGGAAGACAGTATTTAGCAGAGGAGTGCTCAAGGCGTTTGGGATTATCCCACATGGAGCAAGTCCAACATTTGTATTAATGAAACGATATACTCCACAGCATGAGAGTGTGGTTTCTCATATTATTCATATAGATGCGTACAGATTAGACAAAGAGACTAATATAGATGCTATTGGGTTTAATGACCTTACAAAAGAAGATGCAATCATACTTATTGAATGGCCAGAACATATTTCATATACACCAGACATTCCTCATCTGATGGTTGTTTGTGAACACGGAGAAGATGAAACTATTCGATATATAGATATAAGAAAACCCCAGTAAACTACACTGGGGTTTTTGGTTTATCTAAATTCCCTCTCTTGTATTGTCCATTGATAGCTTTCATATGGGCGGGTGTAGAAAGAAAAAGTTTTCTCGGATATTTTTAGGACATTGTTTTGTGGCTGTATTGCCACAAACGTCACCCTCTTCGATCTGTTTGTATTCGCAAAGATAGAAAAGAAATGATATCTCCCTATAGAATAACTTTCTCCAGGATCAAGTGTTGCGATTCTTTCCCCAAAAAGATGTATATGTGCAACTTGCATCGTGCCATTCGTTATAGTAATGGCGGGTGGAGATGATACGAACGGTTGATTGTAGCATCCACTACCAAAAAAGCTAAAAACAATTAGGGTTAAGAGTAAAAGAATATGACTCTTTTTCATGACTTCCTCCTGTTAATTTTCTAATTACATTATACATCTTTAGTATAAATATGTCAATGTTTTGGTTTCTTTTTCCTTGTTTTTCTCGTACAATAGACATATATGAAGGAAAACGAACTCCACGATCAACTGTCTCAAATGAGACGTGAAGCTGAAGAAAGAGATGCGCAACGACGTGCAGATTCAGCTGGGGTGAAGTATCTTCCAAAAGAAAAGTTGGCAGTGAATGTTGATGCGCTTGCATTAATAGAAGAACACGAAGCACATGAAGCACAATGTGCAATTGTTGAGGAAGAAGACAAACGAGTTGCACTCGTTACGCTTGATCCAGGATTTTCTAAAACAAAAAAAGTCATACAGACATTAAAAGAGAAGGGATATGATGTTGTCTTGTATGTTGTATCGCACAGTTCTCTTGAGTACGCCTATTCTTTTTATAAACACGTCACGTCACGTCGGAGTGCTGTTGTAGGGGCAGTAAAAATTGAAGAAGACAGCGAGGGGACAATCCAGGAACATGAGATAGAAACGCTAGAGAAAGTAAAAGAGTCACTGACCAAGTATAATTCTCCAGGATCAATATCTTTATTTATGCAGGCACTTCTTCTGGGGGCAATGTCTCTTCGTGCTTCTGATATTCATATAGAACCTCGAAATGAAAGTGTCATAGTACGATATCGTATTGATGGTATTCTTCAGGACATCTTTGCTGGTATGACACAACATGTATATCGTGCCGTATTGTCACGAATAAAACTCCGTTCCGAGTTAAAAATAAATGTGAGAGATGAGGCGCAAGATGGACGATTCACCATTGATTTCACGGAAAAAAGGGATATTGAAGTACGTGTTGCAATTGCTCCCTCAGAGTTTGGAGAAGTTGTGGTAATGCGTCTTTTAGATCCAGAGACAATACAATTAGAGCTTTCTCAGTTAGGACTTCGAGAAGATGATCTAGCGATTATAGAAAAAGAATTGAAAAAACCTCATGGAATGATCCTTAATACTGGTCCAACAGGATCGGGAAAAACAACAACACTGTATGCGTTTTTGAAACGGAAACACTCTTCTGAGGTAAAGATTATTACCATAGAAAACCCTATTGAATATCACATTGAAGGTATTGAACAAACACAAGTAGACCCCCAGGCAGGGTATACATTTTCTGATGGGCTCAAATCTCTGATGAGACAAGACCCTGATATTATATTGGTTGGAGAAATTCGTGACAAAGAAACAGCAGAAATTGCAGTACAGGCATCTCTTACTGGGCATATGGTATTTTCTACCGTACACGCAAATGAATCCACCGGAGGAATACCTCGTCTTTTAGACTTGGGCGCAAAAGCAAACAGTCTTGCTCCAGCGCTTAACCTTATCATCGCACAACGTTTGGTACGTCGTCTCTGTGATGCATGTAAAAAAGAAGTCCCTCTTGAGAACAAGGAGACTATTGAAACGTTTCTTTCCTCACTTCCCAAGAGAGTAGAAACGGAGAGTCTTAAAACGGTTGATCATGTATACGAACCGGTAGGATGTCCGGTCTGCAATGGAACTGGATTTAAGGGTCGTATTGGTATTTATGAACTTCTTGAGATTAATGATCGTATTCAGGAGCTTATCTTAGAAGAAGCAGGGAGTCTCCGTATTAAAGAAGCTGCGCAGAAGAATTTATTCGTGTCTCTTCAACAAGACGGTGTGTTAAAAGTCTTACGCGGCATTACCACACTCACTGAAGTTGAGCGAGTAACAGGAGATATCCAATGGAAATAAAAAAATCGCCTCGTACTGTGGACAACTGTGTGGAAACATTTCCAATATAAAAATGGAAATGAAAAGAATAATTCAGAGGTGGGTCCGAGCTTACACCAAGACCTCCTGAGCATAGAGTTATTCCAAAAAAGTGTGCCCACAGAACGAGACGATTTTTAGAGTACAAAATAGAATATAGCATAAAGACATTTATTTGTCAAGTCTTTCTTTGTCTTAACGATATATGCCACAGTAAGCTATAATACTAAGTGTAAAATATATGTCAAGTAACCCTTCTAGAGAACAAGAGAATACAGAACAACCTCTTTCAGCAGAACAGGTGCTTCGTCCTAAGAACTTTGATGAGTATGTTGGACAAAAAAAGATAAAAGAGAATGTTCGTACAATGGTAACCGCTGCAAAACAGCGAGGAGAACCTGTTGATCATATGCTTTTTTATGGACAAGCAGGACTTGGAAAAACAACACTTGCAATGATTGTTGCTGATGCAATGGGATCATCACTACATACAACAACGGGGCCAGCGATTGAAAAGTCTGCTGACCTGGCCGCTCTCCTTTCAAGTCTTGAAGAAGGGGATGTACTCTTTATTGATGAGATACACAGACTACATAAATCGGTTGAAGAAGTGCTCTACCCAGCAATGGAAACACGGACTCTCCATCTTGTGGTTGGGAAGGGACCAACTGCACGAATGCTTTCTATAGATCTTTCTCCCTTCACTCTTATTGGAGCAACGACACGTATCGATATGCTCACCTCACCACTTCGATCACGATTTGGTGCAGTGTTTCGTCTTGATTATTATACGCACGAAGATATAGAAAAGATTGTAGAACGGTCAGCACGATTACTGAACATAGAGATAGAACAAAAGGCTCAACAGAGTATCGCTCGTGCATCACGCTTTACTCCACGAACAGCAAACAGACTCCTTAAAAGAGTACGAGATGTTTCTCAAGTACTAGGAGAACAAGTAATCACCCAAGAGAGTGCACTTCGTGCTCTTGAGATGTTTGATATTGATTATCTTGGGCTTGAAGATCATGACAGAAAACTTCTCTCTATTATTGAACACAAATTTAAAGGAGGACCTGTGGGGATAGCAACACTATCCGCTGCACTTGGGCAAGACAAAAAAACAATAGAGGAAATTTATGAACCATTTTTGTTAAAGGCAGGTCTTTTACAAAGAACGTCAGGAGGAAGAGTTATCACTGATCTTGCTCGTAAACATATTGATGAGTAAATAAACCCTATCCATGTCTTTTATCTCACGCATGCTTCCAAATCCTCCTGGGTCTGATACAGAAGGTGAGTGGATTGAAGTATGTCTTGATATAGAGAGTCCTCTTTCACTCTATCTTTCTGATGAGTCAGGAGATAAGTCTCTTATCATAAGAAGAGAAACAGGAGAGTGTGAAAAACTATATAGAGGAGATACACATATCACACTGAATAATAATGGAGACAGTGTGTTTCTTGGTACACAAGAAACTATCCATGATGAGCGTTCATATGAATCAGTAAAAGAAGGAGAGATAGTTGTCTGTTCTGAAAGTAAAAGCAGTACAGAAAGCATACGGGAAGAGGCTCGTATTATCGGAGTAGAAGAACAAGTGTTGCAGGAAGGAACAACAACAAGTGACATCGTAATAACGGGCATATTTGTTGCTTGTTGCATGGTTGGTATTGTCCTTTTTTATCTCGTAAAAAACGGAGCTCTTTTGTTTTTAAAATCACTTGACAAATAATATGAGGGTTGTGTATACTTCGTCCGTAATGATGTATAGAAAAGAATCTAAGACTATGTGCGGATGATACCCGATGTAGTATTCGTGTGTCCCGTCCGCCATGTGCGGATTTTTTATTTCTGAAACGCCGAAACGAAAGAACATTACAAATATCATATAGTCTATTGCGGCCCAATAGAGTGTATGCATTATAACCATTGCATCACATACTCTATCTCCCACTCACAACACTTCTAAAAAGTGGAGATAGATGTATACAAGAAAATAAATTTTATAAGGGCGTAGGACGGATGCCTTGACACTGTATGGCGATGAAGGACGTGGCGTAGCTGCGAAAAGCCTCGGGGAGATGCGTAGCAATCTTTGATCCGGGGATATCCGAATGGGGAAACCTAACATAGCAAACCTATGTTGTTCTGACACATAAGAGGTCAGAATGCGAACCTGCTGAAGTGAAACATCTCAGTAAGCAGAGGAAAAGAGAACGAAGTTATTTCCTGAGTAGCGGCGAGCGAAAAGGAAAGAGCCCAAACCATCTCTAATTTATTAGAGGTGGGGTTGTAAGATATATGCGTTTCTTGTCTATTGCTCAGTTTTCTGAGCAATGTGCAAGAAGAAAAGTTACAAATTTTTTTGTTAGCTGAACTTTGTGGAAACAAAGACCAGAGAGGGCGAACGTCCCGTAGGCGAAAACAAAAAAACTTTTAGTGTATATTCTTGAGTACTTCGAGGAATGCAACCCTCGGAGGAATCATCCCGTACTATCGGGAAAGGCTAAATACATACAGTGATCGATAGTGAACTAGTACCGTGAGGGAAAGGTGAAAAGTAGGCCGGTGAGGCCGATGAAATAGAACCTGAAATCCTACGCTTACAAGGAGCGAGAGCCCGTTACTCTATTATTTCGGTAATAGAGGGGGTGATCGTGTGCCTATTGAAGAATGAGCCAACGAGTTTATGTATATCCCTGTCTAAGCTTTACGGAGCGGAGGCAGAGCGAAAGCGAGTCTTAAAAGGGCGACTATGGGGGTATGCATAAGACCCGAAGCCAGGTGAGCTTGCCTTGGGCAGGGTGAAGTTTCGAGAAATCGAAATGGAGGCCCGAACCGGTTGATTGTGCAAAATCTTCGGATGACCTGAGGTAAGGAGTGAAAAGCTAATCGAACCTGGTAATAGCTGGTTCTCTCCGAAATAGCTTTAGGGCTAGCGTCGTAGAAAAACATAATGGGGGTAGAGCAACTGGTTGAGAAGTAAAGGGGGAAACCTCGCCTTCTCAGTCAAACTCCGAATACCGTTATGATCGCTACGGCAGTCAGAACGTGGGGGCTAAGCTCCATGTTCGCGAGGGGAACAGCCCAGATCGTAGTCTAAGGTCCCTAAATATATGCTAAGTGTGAAAGGTGGTAATCTGCCCCAGACAGGTAGGAGGTTGGCTTAGAGGTAGCCATCCTTTAAAGAGTGTGTAACAACCCACTACTAGATGGCAGATTGCGCCGAAAATTTATCGGGGCTAAGCATATTACCGAAGACACGGATACATAGACTTCATAGAGGAAGTCGCACATTAATACAAAATTGCGAGGGAGATTCTGTATTTCAGAAATACAGAAGAAGAAAGTACGTCTTTCATCCCTCGCCCGAAATTGCAGGGTGGAGAAATTGGTTATCTCACAAGATCAAGTACATAAAGGATGGAAATACTATTCAATATAATGGCTGGTAGTCATATTTGATTTTGAGAATGGAGGTTCGAACCCTTCCCCTGCAACGAAGTGCTACAAGCACTCACAATTCTGGCGAAGAATTTTCTTCGCCTCCTCTATGAAGTCTATGTGTGGTAGGAGAGCATTCTATATGTGCTGAAGCGGGATCCGCGAGGACCCGTGGAACGTATAGAAGAGAAAATGTTGGCATGAGTAACCGCAAGGGCGATGAGAATTCGCCCCCCCGAAAATCCAAGGGTTCCTCCGCAATGGAAGTCAGCGGAGGGTTAGGCGGTCCTAAGGCAATGGCGAAAGCCGCAGCCGATGGATAGCAGGTTAATATTCCTGCCCGTCATTATGGTCCGATGGAGGGACGAGGTGTAGTATGGGAAGCGTCTTAATGGATTGGCGTCCTCAACTAAGGATTGCTGGATAGAAAATCTACTAGCGTATAATCCAAGGGGAAAGGCGATACCTTCTTCGGAAGGTGCAGTTTCCAAAGCACATCTCTAAAAAAAGCTTCTAAGGATAACCATAGTGATACCGTACCGTAAACCGACACAGGTGGATGAGGCGAGGAGCCTCAGGGGAACGAGTGAGTCATCCTCAAGGAACTCGGCAAAAAAGCGACTGTAACTTAGGGACAAAGTCTCCCTATGGGTGCTTGCACCTATAGGGCGCAGCGAAAGTCTCTCTGGCGACTGTTTACTAAAAACACAGCTCCCTGCGAACTCGTAAGAGAATGTATAGGGGGTGACGCCTGACCGATGCGAGAAGGTTAACGATTGGGGTGTATTGATTTCGGTCGATATGCTCACAGTCCGAAGCCCTCGTCAATGTCAGCCGTAACTATAACGGTTCTAAGGTAGCGCATTTCCTTTCCGGGTAAGTTCCGGAGCGCACGAATGGCGTAACGACTGGAGAACTGTCTCGAGGATGAGCTCGGTGAAAATGCGATTCCCGTAAAGACGCGGGATACCTGCAGTGGGACGAAAAGACCCCAGGAGCTTTACTGTAGCTTGATATTGGTATTAGTGTGTAACTGCGTAGTATAGTGGGGAGACGTTGAAGTTATGCTTTCGGGCATGATGGAGTCGACAGTGAAATACCCATCTTTTATATGTTAATATCTAACCGTACCGGTAAAAACGGTAGGGGACAGTGTCTGGCGGGCAGTTTCAATGGGGCGTTGTCCTCCCAAAAAGTAACGGAGGAGTTTAAAGGTCAGCTTGGTCCGGATGGAAATCGGACCTGAAGTGTAAAGGCAGAAGCTGGCTTAACGGCAAGACATACACGTCGCGCCGATGCGAAAGCAGAACTTAGTGACCCGACGGTAATATATAATGCTTTTTAAGTATTATATTCTTCATAGGAAGGCCGGAGACAACGGATAAAAGCTACCCTGGGGATAACAGGCTGGTGAAGCCCGAGAGTTCATATCGACGGCTTCGTTCGGCACCTCGATGTCGGCTCACCCTAGCGCGGGGCTGAAGAAGGTCCCAAGCGTTTGGCTGTTCGCCAATTAAAAGGGTACGCGAGCTGGGTTTAGACCGTCAGCTTTAAAAAGCTGTGGCGGCTTTCTCGAGTAATCGAGATAGCAAAATCGACTCATATCGGTGAAGTCCTTTTATATAAAACCTGTATATATAAGGGTAATACCGAGGGAAGTTAGAAAATATTCTAACCCCGTAGAGACTTTTCCTTTTATAAGGAAGGATGGAAACAGATCACTGTTCCATGAAACGTCGATCTCCTTACAAATGTAAGGATGGTGGTATAGTCCATGCTATTGGTAACAATAGATAACATGCGTGAGACAGGTTGGTCTCTATCTACTGCAGGCGTTGATGTTTGAGGGAAGTTGATCCTAGTAAGATTTGCTACTCTTTACAGTAATGTAAAGTGACAATGCAGCTAATAACGATGAAACCTTGTTTATTCTGTTCCGTTGATAGCCACAATTTTATGGTCCAATAAATTGTGGTACAATTAACTTGAGGACCAGAATTAAAACAAGACAATATCGTGGGAAGTTGCTTTCAACATAAAAACATGAAAGTTAACCCCGTAACGACTTGTTCTAAATGTTTTCACATTTAGACGGATAGATGTTTCTAAATGTCTATAATACGCTGCCACCCAACGATTCGTATAGAATACAGGGTGAAGATATAGTCTGCGCACATAGTGATATGTGATTTCGTGACGAGAGGACCGGATTGAACAAACCCCTGGTGTACCAGCTTTAGTGCCAACTGAATTGCTGGGTAGCTATGTTTGGTAGGGATAAGCGCTGAAAGCATCTAAGCACGAAGCCCATCCCAAGATAAGACATCAAGAACCCTCGAAGATGACGAGGTTGATAGGCTTTAGGTGTACGATCCGTAAGGATCTTAGCCGAGAAGTACTAATAGTTCGGATTTTTTCTTGTTTGCATCTAATCCACTTTTTAGAGTTGTTGTGATCAATGCGTGATATGGTTGTTGTCAGTGATTTCCCGGTGATTTAGTGTAACGTGCACCACCTCTTTCCATTCCGAACAGAGAAGTGAAAGCGTTATACGCCGATGATACTCCCTCTTGGGGGAAAGTAGGCTTTGCCGGGAGCTCACTGATAATAACCAACAAAGAAGAAGACAGGCTTTCCGAGCCTGTTTTTTTTATGTACAATAGAAGAGATGAGATTATTCAAGCAAGTTATTTTTGGAATTATTTTTGTCCTTATTGCAGGACTTATTATCTATGTGATAGTGAGCGCAGTGTTTTCTTCCGATCCATATCCTTCATATTGTTATGATGGGGTGCAAAATAGAGAGGAGGAGGGGATTGATTGTGGAGGGTTGTGCGTAGCATGTGATGAGGAGATAAGTGATGTTCGTATTCTTGATAAAAAACTATTCCCTACAAATACAGGAACAGGACTTGTTGTTGAGATTCAAAATCCAGATACACAGAATGCTGTTGCATCTTTTGCATACGAGATGATCTTAAAAGATATAGCGGGTAGTGGTGTTGATACAGTGGATGGTACTTCATTTCTCTATACAGGAGAGATAAAGCATCTTGTATTTCCTTCTCTTCCTTTTTCCTTTGGGACTATTACTTCAGTAGATATTGAAATACTGGATGTAAAGAAAGTTACAAAATCTGATTTTCAAAAACCAGATGTTATTACACGATCAGTTAGGGTACAAAAAGACCCAATTCGTGTAACAGGCTCTTTGGTGAATAATGAGGCTGTTTCATTTGATGACGTCACTGTCTATGCATTGCTGTATAATCGAGCAGGGATGCTCGTAGGGGCATCAAAAACACATATAGATGATATTGAGTCACTTGAGACGGTACAGTTCAATATTGTCTTTTCTCCAGATCTATCAATCCAAGAAGAAACGTCCAGTGTGACCGCTATATTTGAAGATACTATGCAGAGAGGTGATAGTGGTGAGGTAGTACGCATGTTACAAGGTATATTACGAGAATTAGGGCTTTTACAACGTGACCCTACTGGATTTTTTGATAGTATCACAGAGGATGCTCTTAAAGATTTTCAATTAGAGCATAACATAGCTCAAACAGGAATGTTGGATAATGAAACTCGTTTTATCTTAAATCAGACGCTCGTTAATAAAGAAAATTCAGATAGTGCTGACCATGTAAGTAAAAAAGTTGATCCAACAAAAACTAAGGTTTTTGTTGATATACAGAGGTGATAGAAAAGATATCCACAAAGGAGAATATTTTTCTGATATAATAAATATGAAGTATGGGTGTTATGTGTAAAACTGAACACCTGATACCATGGTGAGTCGAACCCACAGTTTTTGTGGGTTTTTTATTTTTAAAAATATATGTTAACAAAAAAATCATACTATATAATAGCGGTCGTTGTAGTGCTACTAGTTATAGCTCTTGTGATAGGAGAAATAAATAATGAAAAAGAAGAATATGTAGAACTTTTACTAGAGGAGGAGGGGCTTAGGAGTTCCGATTATATTGGAGGAGAAACTCCTCAGGAAACAATGGAGTTATTTATTGAATCACTTGAACAGAAAGATTTTCTTAAAGCATCTCAGTATTTCGTAATGGGAGGTGATATACCTCAGGAAATATGGAGAGACTTTTTAGAAGAGGAAGAAGAAAATGGTACATTAGAGAATTTGATTTCTATATTACAGAGGGCTGAGCTATCAAATAGGGAGCTAGCAACAGAAAATTATAAAGAATTTATAACAAGGGATGAAGAAAGTGGAGAGATACTATATTCATTTATTTTCTTTAAGAATGATGAAACGGGTGTATGGAAAATAGAAAGTATCTAATTATAATTTTTCTTCTCTTTGTATTTCTGTCTTCAACAGGTGCGTATGCATATCCAACAGAGGTTCATGAGTTTATAACGCAAGAGGCACTAGAGCAGTATAGTAAAGAAATCTCGTATAGTTTTAGCAATAAGGAAAAGAATTTTATTATAAAAGGTGCGGCTCACGAGGATACAACTCCACGGTGGATGAATCACTTTTTTGATCCTGTGTATAAAAGGGGGCTTAGTTCAGATTCTGCAATAAATCCTTTTCTTCCCATAGGAAAATGGAATGATGCTCCGACATGGGCAAACTCTTGGGAAGAGCAAGACAAGAGTTTATACAAAAGTTTTCAGATGTTTTCCAATACATCTGTTTTTAGTGAACTAAACATTAACAAAACCGAGAGCGTATATACATGGAATAAAGCCCTGTATGAGTGGATAAAAGGGGATAAAAATAAATCATTGTTCATTCTTGGTCATACATTGCATCTTGTTCAAGATATGTTTGTACCAGATCATACAAGAAATGATGCACATCCGGTGAGTAGTCCGTATGAAGATTATACGAAAGAACTACTTAATAAAGGAGAAATATACGTAGAAAAAACAAGACCCATTCCTTCTTACAATACTTTCGAAGAGTATTGTACTAGTGCTGCTTTGTATTCTAATGAAAATTTTTATAGTGAAGATACTATAGGGGCTCAATCTGGATATACGAGCCCAACCCCCTCTTCATATGAGATATATGATGAAAGAATTCTTCTTTCAAGAGATGGAAAAGAAGGAGAAAAGGAAAAAGTATTTCTCGCTATAAAGACCTCAAAATATGGGAGTAATATAGCCACCTTAAAAGAAGGTATTAGTACAAATGATAAAAAAATTCTTAAATCATATTGGGACCACTTATCACCGCGAGCTCTTGTGTATACTACTGGGGCTATAAATTTCTTCTTTTCAGAGGTTGAGAGGTATAGGGATAATCCAGAGGAACTAATTAAAGATAAAAAGGGGTTGTTCTTAGGGAATATTTTAAACTCAATAGAAAGCTCATTTGATAAAATAGGAGAAAATCTTTTGGGGACAACAAACAACAACAAAACGTATAAATTTTTAATTGGAAATAATGATAACAAGGAAGTAGTTAAGACAGAATACAGAGAAGATCTTGATTCTATAAATGAGTCTGATGCTATAGAGATAAAAAGAGAGCATAAAGATGAAGAGGAAGATACGGAAAAATCAAAGTTGAATAATGAAAAAGAAAATACTGAGAACAAAAGAGATTTTATCTCATGTAGCATCAATCATGAATCTCCTAAGTATTTTCCGGTTGTGCTCTCGGAGATTGCATGGATGGGTAGCGTAGATGGTGCATCTAATGAATGGATAGAAATAAGCAATATATCGTCTTCAAGAATTAATGTAAGTGGATGGAGTATAAAAAATAGAGATGAATCTATTCAGATTGTATTTAGTGACATAGGAATAAATTCTCTAAATCCAGGAGAAATAACTCTTTTTGAAAGAACTAATGATGACGCTGTTCCACATATTAAATCGGATGGAATTTATAAAGGAGCCCTTAGGAATTCAGGAGATGATATTTTCATATTTGATGGTGATTGCAGATTAATAGACGTTATTATTGCAAGTAATGGATGGCCAGCTGGAGACAATAGTAGTAAAAAAACTATGGAAAGAGATCTGGAAACACTTAAATGGTATACATCAAACAGGGTCCACGGGACTCCAAAGGGGGCAAATTCAAAATATAGTATAGGTGATGAGGAAGAGGAAGTCTCAACTCCTATCCCAACCCAAACTCCTGTTCCTACCCCAACCCCAACCGTGACACCCACACAATCTCCTAGTGCTGATGAAATTATTTATGCAGATATTTCTATAAATGAAATAATGTACGATTTGGATGGTAATGATATGGGAAGAGAATGGATAGAGATAAAAAATGAAGATGAGATACCGGTGTTATTGGATGGATGGAAGTTTTTTGAACAAGACACGTACCACAACATTAATCACGTGTATGGGAGTAAAGAGATAAATCCTGGAGGGTACGCAGTAATAGCAGACAAACCAGAGATATTTTTAAATGAAAATCGTGATTTCAAAGGTTCTATTTTTGATTCGTCATTCTCTTTGAGTAATGAAGGAGAACTACTAGCACTTTATGCTGGAGATATATTAGTTGACTCGCACTCATACCAAAGTACACAGGGGGGAAGTGGAAATGGAAATTCTCTTCAGTTGTATGAAGGAGAATGGGGAGAAGGGTTCCCGAGTCCAGGGCATGAGAATAACCATGATCCGATAGTTTCGGAAGAAACAGGAGGAGAGTCAGTTACAATTGACCATATAGTTATAAGTGAGGTTCAAGTATCAGGTGGGTTTGGAGTCGAGGAATTTATAGAAATATATAATCCACTTTCTGAATCGATAGATATATCGGATTACTCTTTACAGTATGCAAGTGGAAGGAATGAGGATATTGGAAATATTTATAAAATAAATTTAGAGGGAGAAATAAAAGAAAAAAGTTTTTTATTATTGGCAAATAAAGACTCTTCTTTTTCAGAAATAGCTGATAAAACTTTTCCCTTCTCTCTTTCAGGTCAAGAAACGGGGGGTCTTATTGTATTGGTAGAAAATACAGATTCGATAGAAAGTATAAATGACTCTTCTATTATTGATTATGTAGCATATGGTTCTAAGAACACACTTCCAGTAGGATTTATAGTAAACACTCCTCCCGACAATAAAAGTATCGAAAGGAAGGCTCTTTATAAAGGAAGATGCGTGGATCCAGAGGGAGATTACGAGTTTAATGGGAATGGATGTGATCGAGATACTAGTGAAGATTTTATTGTAAGAGATAAGCCGTTTCCACAGAATTCATATTCACAAAAAGAACCAAGGGAGAAACCATTAGAAATCTCATCTGTTGATTATCTGTACGATGAGCTTTTTAGAACAGTTTCTTTGAGATGGGAATATGGAGAAGAAAACACAAGGTTTATTATAGAAGATAAAGGAGAAGAGACAACTGTATATGAAACTGAGAATATGGCATTTGATGTAAACTTAAAAGAACTCAATATCGCTCATATAATAAGTATATATGTAAAAGATGAAGGAGGATATATTTCTGAACCTTTTACAGTTCAAGAGGACTTTTTCCCAGAAAGTTTTATAAAAGGAGTAAATTTTTATGTAAAAGATAATAAAGCTACTGTTGATATATTTATTCAAGAAAGCGATTTTATTCCCGACTTTTTCGGAAGAGGAAGTGAGGGGGCGTTAGTATTTTCGATAAATAGAGACCCACTAGATGGAGAAATGATTGAACTTAGTCCAACAAGTGACTTTTCAAACTGGTCTACTAATGAAAAAAATGCTGTTATGGAAAGCATGTTTCGTAGTTGTAGGGGGGAGCGAACAGCAGACATGATTCCTATTAAAAATGTTTCAGGTGACTGTGGTGTGGCGTACGATGTAGAAAGATTAAAAGAAGGAATTATTAGAATGTATCCTGATATTCAATGGGATCCAAGGTTGTTAACGGGAGATGATTATATTTCTATATCTTTTTACAATCTTTACAGTAATTGGACACGAAAAGTATATAAGAATGTAGGAGTTGATACAAGAAAATACTTTTTTTCAAAAGAAGTATTAGAAAATAATATTCCTCCTACTTCTCCACAAAATGTTCGTGTCGTAAAAAGTGATAATGAAGAATATATTCTTTGGGACCCATCACATGACCAAGATGGGCTTGATAATTTTATCAGGTATCAAATAGCAATCATTCCACCGGGTGGAGAATTAACAGAATCATTGTGGAGTGATGCATATTTATGCTATTCGAATGGAGAACTTCGCGGGCCAAATATACAATATTCAATTCCAGGAACACACACCATACACATGAGAGCTATCGATGAGTTAGGAATGTTTTCGGATCTTAGTACGGTGATTGTGGAAAAGTAGGTAGCTAATGTGCTGGCATACTACCTTTCAACTGAAGAAATAACCCTTCTGTACTACGAAAGAAGAAATGAATCGTATGTATCTCTACTTATCCGCTCCACTGTTCCTTTATATGAAGAAATAAATTCTTTTGGAGGAGAGATCTTTTTCTGGGGATTAAACTTAAATTCATATCCACGAATTTCTCCACCACTTTCTTCTACATAATCAACCTCCTTTTTTGTGTATGATCTCCAAAAATATGGATTCACAAAGTGTTCCATATGTGCGTTATATTTAATCCTTTCAGACACGCAGAAATTTTCCCAAAGAGCTCCTTTGTTATCTCGAAGAGAAAGAGGATTGTAGTTCTGAATAATACTGTTACGCATTCCTACGTCAACAAAATATATTTTCACTGATTTTGAAACCTCTTTACGTCTATTTCGGGAAAGAGCAGAAAGGCGAAAGATAACAAAGCTCTGTTCAAGAATATCTATATATTTTATTACCGTTGCACGATTTATTCCGAGCTCTCCAGCGAGCTCGTTATATGAAATATCCCTTCCTATCTGAAGCGCAAGAAGTTGAAGAAGTTGTCGTACAACGCTTGATTTCCGTATACCTTCAAATTTTAAGATATCTTTGTATAAATAATTTGAAGAGATTTCATTTAAACGTTCCGTTGCTTCTTTTTCTGGGAGAGAGAATACTTCAGGATATGAACCAAAACGAAGAAGAAGATCGAGTGTTGCATCAAGTGAAAATCTGTCCGTGTGTTTTGAGATTTCCATAAGAGAGAGGGGATAGAGTGTAATCACAAACGTCCTCCCTGTTAGAGGCTCTGAAACTTTTGAAGCAAGGTCAAAACTTGATGATCCTGTTGCAATAATTTGTAAATCAGGAAATGTATCAACAATAATTTTCAATTTTTTTCCGATGTCAGGAATATGTTGTGCCTCATCCAATACGATAAGTTTATAATCTCCAAGATATGCCTTCAATTTATCAGCTTCTCTGTGAGAAAGTCCTTCTTGTACAGAAAGTAGTTCACAGTTCAAATATTTTCCTTTTTCCCCAAATTCACTCAAAATATCTTTAGAAAGTGTTGTTTTTCCAACTTGCCGTGCCCCATACATGATAACAATCTTTCCTTTAAAGAGTTTGTCTTGGATCCTCTTTTTTTCGATCCTTTGTATGTATTTTTGCATAAAAAGTATAAAAAATGATACTATACTATCAATTTTATCATGAATTTTGTTATTTACAAGGGGAAAAGTACTAAAAAGACCTATTTTACACCAAAATAGCCAACGTTACTCCAAATGGAGACTTTTCTTAAACAATGAGAGATAGGTAGCTAGATAAGGATATTTGGCAAGTGTAGGATCTTTTTGTATTAACCCAAAGGCTTCTTTGTGAGCAGATGAGATCAGTTGAGAATCAGAAAGTGCTTTCATGGCAAGGTCAGGCATACCCGACTGTTCACTTCCTAAAAATTGACCAGGACCACGCAAAGAAAGGTCTATTTCTGCTAATTCAAATCCATTTTTTGCAGAAACAAGTGCTTTAAGTCGCTTGTTTTGGACTCCACTTGTTTTTGTAAAGAGAAAACAATGTGATTGCTCTGTTCCTCTTCCAATTCTTCCTCTGAATTGGTGAAGTTGAGCAAGACCAAACAATTGAGCTCCCTCTATAATCATGGTTGTGGCATTGGGAACATCAACGCCAACCTCTACAATTGAGGTGGAAACAAGAACATCGATAGATCCTTCTTTAAACTGTTTCATGACAGACGCTTTTTCTTCAGATTTCATTTGTCCATGAAGCATCCCAACGGTGTAGTTTTTAAACTCTCCCGTGGAGAGGCGAGCATATTCTTCTTTCACGGATACAGCATCAAGGAAGAGTATATTTTTTTTCTCAGACTCATCAGAGGCTTCAATACGAGGACAGATAACAAAACACTGATGCCCCTTATCAAGCTCAGACCGTATAAATTCATACACAGCAGGTTGCTTTGGGGGAGGAACAATTTCTGTTTTAATTTTCTTTCTGTCTTTGGGGAGTTCTGTAATTGTAGAAAGAGAAAGATCCCCAAATATGGTAAGAGAAAGGGTGCGAGGAATAGGGGTTGCTGACATAGATATAAAATGAGGGAGAATATCTTTCTGTTTTGTAAGACGTGATCGTTGCTCGACACCAAAACGATGTTGTTCATCAACAACAACAAGAGCGAGATGCTTGAAAGAAACATCTTTCTGTATAACAGCATGTGTACCAAATACGATACGAATAGAACCCTTTTTAATATACGAGAGTAAATCTTTTTTTGAGAGTTCTGTTTCAAGTCCATCTCCAAAAAAGGCAATAGCATGATGTGCGGTAAGGAGTGCAACGCCAGTATTTGTATGGGGGAATAAGTGGGTAAAGGTAAGGAAATGTTGTCGTGCGAGAATTTCAGTAGGAGCCATAAAGACCGCCTGAAATCCATTGTCCGCTATGACAAGAGAGGCGAGTGCGACCACAACAGTTTTTCCCGACCCCACATCTCCTTGAACAAGCCTGCTCGTTGGATGTGTGCGCCCCATATCCTCAAGAATCTCATAGAGAACCTCTTTTTGAGAGGCGGTAAGCTCAAAAGGGAGAGAGGTAAGATATGAAGATATCTTCTCCGGTGCATAAGAGGAAATGTATGCTTTGTGTTGGGAAAGTTTGTATCGTTCAAATGCTTGTGTAAGTTGGATAAGGAAAATTTCTTGGAATGAGAATCGTTTAAATGCCGCCTCAGCTTCATCAAGAGATGAAGGAGAATGGATGGCATGAAAGGAATCTTGCAGAGAAGGGAATGAGTTCTTTTGTATAATGTGTTGAGGGAGAAATTCTTTTACTTGTATAAAAGGCAATACCTTCCCTATAACAAATCGTATGAGTCGAGAAGTAACTCCTTTTGTTTCAGGGTAGATAGGAATCAGTTTTCCAGTATGACGTGGAGTCTTTTCTGATGAAATAATTTCAAATTCAGGAGAGGTAAATTGAGGCGTTTTCCCGTCAAAAGATACCTTACCAGAAATATTAATAGAGCTTCCTTTTTTAAGTGTTGTGATAAGGTATTTTTGGTTAAACCAGACTGCTTTTGCTTTTCCTGTTCCGTCCTCCACATATGCCTGAACAATATACATATGCTTACGAGGAGTTCGTGTAATGGATGTCTTGGTAATAACACCATGGATAGTTACCGTAGCATTTTCATCAATATCAGATATATTTCGTACATCAGAGAAGTCTTGGTATCTGGTAGGGAAGTGATAAAGAAGATCCTTTACAGTATGTATGTGTAATTTTTCTAACGATGAAGCAAATTTGTTCCCAACACCTTTTACATCACGAAGTTGCGTTGAAAGTTCAATGGATGGCATATATAGCTAGTATACCACTCACTTCAGTAAAAAACATTTACAGGGAAAGAAATATGTGATTATATATATTCAGTTCATCACAAATAAAAAAGAGGTTAGTATGAATGATATTTTTGGCCCTGGATCGAATCTATCAACGCGATTCATTCCAGATTATCAACAATTATCTGAAAAAATCCAATTTCTTAAGAATATTGGAATGGAGATAATATTAACATCAGGGACGTTTGATCTATTTCACATGGGTCATGGACGATACCTAGAGAAAGCCAAGCAATCAGCAAAGAACTTTGATAAGGCGATACTTGTAGTTGGTGTAGATAGTGACGAACGAGTAAGAGACCGAAAAGGTCCTGATAGACCAATTGTTTCAGAGAACGAAAGAGTAGAAACGATCTGCCATAGCAGGTATGCAGATCTTGTTACTCTCAAAAGAAAGGAAGATCAAAAGTGGGAACTTATCAAGATCGTCTCTCCAGATATTCTCATTATCTCAGAAAGAACAAAATATAGTGATGAGGAAATTATTCTTCTTGACGAATGGTGTGGGAAAGTTGTTGCACTGGAAAGCCAGGCAACAACAAGTACATCAGCAAAAGTAAGGCTTCTTCACATTAATTTTTCAGAAAAAATGAAAAAAGAAGTCCTTGAACATCTGGATATTACAAAAGATAAGATCGTAAAGATTTTTGATGCAACAAAAGAAGCACAGGGAAAAGGAGGAAAGAATGAGTGATACAGGAATTATCCTATATATACCCGTTCTTCATAGAGGATATCTTGAACTCATAAGAAATAATAAACACAGTACAGTCTATGTATTGGGAGAGTGGATAGTAGAAGAAATTCCGTATTTAAAAAAAGAGATACGGGCTCTCTCTCCAAAAGAAGTAGTTACAGCGCTCAAAGTATTATTTCCAGAGAACAAGTGTGTACTTCTTTTCAAGGAGCACATAAAAGACGCCTCTAATCTGCACGAAACAATTATACTTCCCAATGATGATGTTTCTTCCTATCTAGTAGAGATGTATCTCAATAAAGCAAAAAATATTGTTTTTGAGAATATATTTCTAAGATGGGATAGAAAAAACACAAAAGAATACAAAGACATTGTCTGTGAAATAGTCGAACCTTCTGAATTCATGGAACGAGCAAGAAATCTTTCTCTAAAAAGTTCAGACTGGTGGAGACAAGTTGGTGCTGTTATCGTAAAAGATAATCAAGTTCTTGTGGAAGGATACAATACACACCTACCCCACCAACATATCAACTATATACAAGGGGATCCTCGAAATACATCTCATAAGGGGAAAGATATTGAGTTGTCTTCAGCGATACACGCTGAAGCAAAGGCAATAGCTACAGCAGCACAGAGAGGGATGTCCTTAAAAGGATCAACAATGTATGTTACGACATTTCCATGTCCTGTATGTGCTAAATTGATAGCATATAGTGGTATTAAAAGCGTCGTTTTCTCTGAAGGATATGCCATGCTTGATGCTCAAGACATACTAACTTCATTTTCTATAACAATTCAAAAAGAAAACCCCAGATAATTATCTGGGGTTATTTTTTGCACTTATTCTAAAGCGTAGTTCTTTGAATTTCGGATTGTCTGGATGATAGGGAAAAATCACATGTGCGTGTAGATGATGAACTGTTCCTCCATTCAAGTGAGGGTCTCCAAATCGTATAGCAAGACCGCCACTTTTAAGAGAGAAGGAATCTTCCAAGGAAGAAACAAGTTCTATGAGTTCATTTCCAGCACCAGCATCAAGATCTCCTATCTGTTGGACATGCTTCTTCGAGATGAGAAGAAAATGATGTTCTGAACCATCATAGGGCCACTGATTTAAGGTAAGAATCCAATGCCTTCCATTTTTAAGAAAGGGTAACTTGTGTTCTTTTTGGAGATTTTTTTCACAAAAAGGACATTCATGAGACTTTTCTATTCTTTTCAATACGTCGGCTTGCTCTTGTGTTCTTGAATGAGCAGGAACAACAAATTTTTTTTCTTCAGACATGCTACACCTCCGTTTTTATAATGCGTCGAGGAGCCTGAGGATGGTAATCGCTAATTGTAACGTGTTCAAGTCTAAAATCTTGAACACGTTTTACTTCTGGATCCAGAAGTATTGAAGCAAATTTCCCCGTAGGTGTGGCAAGAAGTTTTTTTACATCCTCCTCTTGTTTTTCTGGGTAGTAGTGAGCATCCAGGATAACGTATACGAGTCTGCGAGCCTTATACCCCGTTACTTGAGAAAGCATAAGAGAAAGAACACCATATTGGATAAGGTTTGCACCTCCTCCCACCGGAACATCCTGACTTCTTTGAACATGAATGAGGGTAAGTTCTCTTTTATATACATTGATATGTATATTTAGAAAACCATGACAGGGTGTGACAACAACTTTCTGTTGCTCCGTATCACTTCTCATGTAGAAGTAGGGGATGAAAGGGGTGATAACATGGGTTTTAAGATATGGTCGATATGCTATCTGATCAATAACAGCATCCCATTGATTATAATGACCACCATCTGGCATAGGAAATTGTGTCCATGCTGGTCCATATGCACCGGGTCCCATATCTCCTTCTCTTAGTCCTCTTTTTTCACATTTTTTCTTGGTGAGCCACGGTTTCCACCAGTAGCATCCAAATGATTCAAGTTCTTTTTGGGTACGAGCCCCATTTAAAAAAGCAAAGAGCTCTCCAAGAGATTGTTTAAATATAGACCTTTCTCCTGAAACAATATCTCGTTCAGTAATAACGGGAATACCTTCTTCAAGGTTAAATGTCATTGTGTGTCCAAAAATACTTCGCGTATGCGAACCACTAGTGTGTTGATTATCTTCACCATGGGTTTGTATCTTTTGAAGTAAGTCTTTATAAGACCCATTATAGGGCCGTATAGGAAAGGGGATATACTGAATAGTCTGCATAATGCCTCCATAGAATGTTTAAGTTTTCAAATTTCTAAAATCTATTTAATCATGAAAATGATGCTTAGTCAATAAATAAGGAACCTGTAAAAAGATTCCTTATGAGTGTCATTGAATATGTGTCCTCGGAGGGAATCGAACCCCCATCGTAGGTTCCGCAAACCTATGTTCTATCCGTTGAACTACGAGGACATCTGGGGAAAAGATACTCTTTTTTCCCTTCAAGCGCAATACTAGATCCCTATAATACGAGACAGAGAATCAAGAAGAGAAAGCTCAATTTCTTTCTTAGGAATATGCGTTTCTAAAAGAGAAGTAATAGCTTCCCGCTGATGTTCATAGATACGTATACGGAGTGTAGGGTGCAGTTTTCCTTGTAGCACAAATAGTAATTCAGCGTGTTCATCATCAAATTCATGAACATCGAAGTGATTAAGTTGAGAGAAAGGATAGAGAGTGTCTGACTCAAGAATATGAATACCTTTTGTATCTATTTTAAAAGTAAAAGAAGGAGATGCTTGTGAAGAAAGAAATAGTACTATTCCTCCCGCGAGAATAACAAAAACCCCAAAGAGAAAATTCTTTTGCCACAAAGAAAAGAGAAGAAGAAGTGCAAACACTGAAAAAAAGACAGTATAGAAAAGCGTTCCTTTGTCTCTATCATCGTGTGTTTTTATGTGCCACTCTATTGATTCCATATACTCATTCTACATGAAATCCTAAATAACTGAAGGGCTCTCTATCCCTAGAAGAGATAATCCTTCTTTTAGTATTGATGATGCTTTTTTAAGAAGGTCAATACGAGCATACATTCGTTTCTTGTTTGTATCTCCAAGTACACGTTCTTTTTCATAGAATGCGTTTATTTCTCCAGAGAGTGTATAGAGATACTCGGTAAGGTATTGTGATGTTGCTGAGTCAACACAGCGTTGTATAACCGCAGGGTATTCAAGAATCGCTCGCAGGAGTGTGCGCTCAGAAGAAGAAGGAGAAGGATAAGCTCGTGGAGTATAGAATAATCGTGATAAGAATGATGTTTTGTCCACCACCCGTCGTGCTCGTGCATAGGTGTATTGAATATAAGGAGCGCTATTTCCAGTTAAAGACAACATACTTTCAGGATCAAAAGTAACAGGGGATGTTTTGTTATATGAAAGCATTCCGTATTTCAAAGCAGCAATTCCCATTGCATCGAGTGTCTTTTTAGAAGCACTGCTTTCCTTTTCTTTTCCAACACTATGAGCTCTTTGTATGACATCGTTAATGAGATCTCGTGCATGAACGGTTCTTCCTGCACGTGTTGAAAAGCGCTTACCATTCTTATCTAAAACAGTCCCAAAAGGAATATGAATAAAGGGAGCATGAGGGAGGTCTATTTCCTTTGCGACAGCTTGCAATTGTTTAAAGTGAAGTGACTGTTCGTTTCCAACGACATACAAGATAGTATTAGGTGAAAATCGTGTGCTTCGGTAGTAAAGGCTTGCAAGGTCTCGTGTCAGATAGAGTGTTGCTCCATCAGATTTCTTAAGAAGCCCAGGAGGAAGATCGTATGACTCAAGATCAATAATAAGAGCGTCATCACTTATTTGTGATTTTCCACTTTTTTCTATAAGGGAAAATATATGAGGGATGTATTTCTCATAAAAACTTTCTCCAAGGACAATATCAAAAGAGATAGAAAGAAGAGCATAGGTTTGTTGAAATTCTTTTAAAGAAAGAGAAACAATATGTTTCCAGATATTTCTATTCTCAGTATCTCCTTTTTCAAGGCGTAAGAATTCTTTTCGAGCCTCATCTTCAAGGGCAGGATCAGTTTCAGATTTTTTGTGGAAATGAATATAGAGCTGTTCAAGATCTTCAACTGTCTCCTTTTTTTCATTCCAATGTTTGTATCCATAGAGGAGTTTCCCAAATTGTGTTCCCCAATCTCCAAGATGGTTCCATCGAATAACACTATTTCCAACTATAGTATGAAGTCGAGCTAGAAAATCTCCAAGGAGTGTTGCTCGAAGATGCCCTACATGCATTGGCTTTGCAATATTAGGGGATGAAAACTCAATAAGTAGCTTCTTTGGAGTAGAAAAAAAGGAAGAAAGCGGTTTTTTCTTAAGGGTGGTAAAGGAAGAAGAGAGGAATGCATCAGAGCAAAAAAGATTGATAAATCCACCTCCTGCGATAGTAACCGTATGGAACAGAGCAGCATGATGTGTACGGATATACTCCTGTATATGAAGCGCGATATTGTGAGGATTTTTCTTGAGATGAGGAGCAAGAGCGAATGCAATATTTGTTGAATAATCTCCAAATGTTTTCTCATGCTTCCATTCGAGAGCAAAAGAGGGGACAGGATGTCCTAACGAGAGTGCTGCGTCGTGAATAACAGTATATATTGTGTCATGAAAAGACTGTATGTTCATATATATGCTAAGCATACACTACGCACCTCTCTTCGTAAATAAAGTAGAAGGAAGGTGAAATATGTGTTATACTACATATGTGCATTACAAATAAAAAAGGTCGTTTAAAAATAACGAATTATTACTATACTATGAAAAGTTTAAACGCACTTGATTGGATTGCATTGGTACTTGTTATCGTTGGTGGTCTTAACTGGGGTCTTGTAGGTCTTTTTGACTTTGATCTCGTTGCAACTATCTTCGGTGATATGTCAGTGCTTTCACGGATCGTATATATCCTTGTAGGACTTTCTGCAGTGTACATGATTGTTATTGCTGGTGTATTAGAAAAGAAAGGAGCAGCAAAAGCAGACATGTCAGCACCATCAATGCCAGAATCTCCATCAGAGGAGATGTAATACATCTCAAAAGGTATATTAAAACCGGCTCATATGAGCCGGTTTTATATTTCCCTACGCCTTCTTTTTTATATGATCAATATTAAATTGTTGATAAGTGTGTATGAGAGCAAATAAGAATGCAACAATAACAGGTCCTAAGATAAATCCAAGAGGTCCAAAAGCAAAGACACCACCGAGAAGTGCAAGAAGAACAATAAATGGGTGAAGTTTGAGTCCTCTATCAATAAGAAATGGAGCAAGAAGATTATCAAGGAGTCCTACCGCAACAACAGCCCATATGGTCATTCCAATCGCCTCAGGAATGTGTCCGGTAAATGCAAGAAAAGCAATTGCAGGTGCTGTTACGAGTGTTGTTCCAAGAGTAGGGATAATAGCCGCCACAGCAGCAAGTGCTCCCCAGATAACAGGTGTTGGAACTCCAAAGATGCTAAATCCAATTCCTGCAACAATACCTTGAATAATAGCGATTGCAAGGGTTCCTCGTACCACAGAGTTAATAGCATCTTTCACCTTTTTTATAAGGGTTATGTCGTAGGCATCATCAAGGGGACTGATTTTTTTCACCAAGTCTTTGAGAGCATCCTTCTCTTTTAGAGAAAAGAAGAGAGAGAAGATGATGATAAAGAAACCAACTATTCCACTAAATATACTTCCAAAGACAGATCCAATTTGTTGTACAAATGATCCCAGTCCTTGTTCTGTAATAGCTTGGATTTGTCCAGAAAGGTTAAATGCCTCAGTTCCCAGGAGCCCAGATATCCTCTGGTCAATATATTCAAGGATAGGAATTCCCCCAGATGATTGGGAGAGTGATTCATACACAGATTGTACTTCTTCAACCACCTTTATCCCAAAGAAAGTGAGGGGAACGATAATAAGAATAATAACGATAAGAATGGTAAGAAATGCTGCAAGTCCTCTAAATGAAACGACACGGTGAATTTTTGAATAGAGTGGCTCTACTGCAATGGCAAGAATTAACCCAAAAATGAGAGAAAAGAGATAGGGTTGGAAGACAAGAAATGAAAGGGCTCCTGCGCATACGAGGAGAACAATAAAAAATATATGTTGTGTTCGTATATCCATAGTAATAGATATAGTATACACAACCCGTCTATTCAATACTACTCAAGAAGTGTTAACAGATACATAATACCAACCCCTACAAGAAGCATGATAATTTGGATAGAAGATCGTACTTTTGAATGTGTTTTGTGAAGCTGAGGAATCAGATCACTGGTAGCGATATAAATAAATCCTCCAATAGTAATTGCAACAGCAAAAGGAATGATATGCTCTATAGATGAGCCAAAAAGATACATGGCAACTCCTCCAATAACAGCAAAGAGTGCTGAGAGGAAGTTAAAGAAGAGTGCTCGTGCTTTACTAAGACCAGCATGGACTAAGACGCCAAAGTCTCCAATCTCTTGAGGAATTTCATGGAGTATCACTGCGATAGTAGTAGCAATCCCTACCGGCACACTGACCAAATAAGCTGAAGCGATAATAACACCATCAAGAAAGTTGTGTATTCCATCAGCAATAATATTCATATGAGCAACAGGATGGATAGCATCGTGTTTTTCACAGGAAGGGTCTTCGCAGTGGTGTCTCCAGTGAAGGATGTGTTCAATAGAAAAGAAAAGAAGGATGCCCCCAATAATAAGAACACTATAGGGGAGAAGGTCAGAAACTCCTTCAATGAGTTCTGGGAGAAGGTGGAAAAATACATCCCCCAAAAGACTTCCTGCTGCAAGGGAAATAAGGATAAATAAGATGCTTTGTAGGCGGGATGGCTTAAGAGAAAGAACAATAATTCCAATAAGAGAGAGGACGCTCACAACAAGAACACTTATAATAATATAAAGAAATATGGACATGGGGATGTGTTACAATACTGTAGCACTAGTATAGAAGAGAGCGTATGACAACACAAGCATTCACTAAACAGCTGTACTCATTCTTTAAAGAAAATAAACGGGAATTCCCATGGAGAAAAACATCAGACCCATACCATATCATGGTGTCAGAATACATGCTGCAACAAACACAGGTATCTCGTGTAACAGAAAAATATCCACTATTCCTGAAAACATTCCCTACTATAGAATCTCTTAGTTCTGCTTCTAAAAAAGAAGTACTTCATGCATGGCAAGGATTAGGATATAACAGAAGAGTACTCTATCTGCATACTGCAGCAAATAAGATTGTACAAGAGTGGAAGGGGACTGTCCCCAAAGATCCATCTATACTACAAACCCTTCCAGGAATAGGAAAAAATACTGCTGGATCTATTTGTGCGTTTGCATTTAATCTCCCTGTTATTTTCATTGAAACAAATATACGAAGTGTGTTTATTCATACCTTCTTTAAAAAAAGAAAAAATGTTAATGATGCAGAGATTATTCCTCTTATAGGAAAGATGATAGATAAGAAGAATCCTAAGAAATGGTATTCAGCCCTTATGGACTATGGAACACATCTTAAAAAAGAACAGAAAAACCCATCTCGAAAGAGTATACATCATATAAAACAGAGTTCTTTTAAAGGATCAATACGAGAAGTGCGAGGGCATATTATAAAACAAAGTCTTTTAAAATCCCTTCCTATAAAAGAAATAGAGAAAGAATACGGGAAAACAAAAACTCAAAAGGCTATTGATAGCCTTACAAAAGAAGGCGTTATCAAGAAGAAAGGATTGAAAGTATATATAATAGAATAAGTTGATTTATTATCTAAAAATGCGTATGATGCGGAGGTAAATGGAGGGGTGCCAGAGCGGTTATTGGAGCGGTTTGCTAAACCGTGGCCTTCTAATCAGGGCCCGTGGGTTCAAATCCCACCCCCTCCGCCAAGTTTTTCTTCTTGTGAAAGTATGAAAATAAATATGTTCAACAAAAATATAATTCGTATTATAGGTATTGTGCTATGTCTTTTATTACTACCTTTAATAGCCATGCAATTTACTGATGAAGTAAATTGGAATGTAGCTGATTTTATTATCGCCGGTATCCTTTTGTTATTTGCAGGATATATCTATAAGTATGTAATAAAAAAGATAGAACATAAGAACTATCGATTTTTTATCACCATTATCTCTATCATACTTTTTCTTCTTGTCTGGGGAGAGCTTGCGGTAGGTATATTTGGGACACCGTGGGCAGGATCCTAGACTAGGTACGAATAGTTTTCATTCTAAAAAGATGTGTGGTCCATCGCCATGCAATGGAACATTTTTTTCTAAAAAGCGGCATACGGAAAAGATAGATGGTTCTCCATAACCACCAAGCAATAAAGCCGTAAATACGTATTCCATATAATTCCCCAACAGCTTTTCCTGGTCCTAAAGAAAGGAGCACCGCTTTATGTTTGTATCGAAACGGAGGAGGCAACTTTTTTTGTAATGAGGCTCGTATAGATCGTGCAACATAGGAAGCTTCTTCAACAGCGCTTTGGGCAAGGGAAGGAACGCATCTCGAATGTTTGTGAGGAACACAGGCAACATCTCCAAATACAAAGAACGAAGTGTTTTCAGAGATGTGAAGATGGGAAGATGTTCGTATACGTTTTTCTCCATTAAAAGGAGAGGGGGCTTGAGGGACAACACCAGCTGCCCATACAATACTTTCAGCAGGCATATGTCCTGTTGATGTTTCTATTCCTTTTCGGTCAACGGTAAGGGCTTTCGTATTAAGGTGAAGATGGACATGTCTCTTTTTTAAAGCCCTAAGAGCTTTTTTTTGAATGTAGGAAGAAAGGGAAGGGAGTATAGAGGGGGTAGAAGAAAGAAGGTGAAGTGATACTTCTGAAGGGGTGTGTCCCAACTTCTTGTACAGAAGATAAGAGAGCTCACATACGGTCTCTACTCCTGTTGCTCCTGCCCCAACTACTACAATAGACTGGGGAAGATTCTTTTGAACATCATCTAATAGTGTTACAGAAGATTTTACATCATAGATATGAGGATGAGGAGAAAGAGGAAGAGGGGTTCTTGATCCTGTGGCAAGTATAAGAAAATCAAATGAATGAGATGAGGAGGTAATGATGGTGTTTGTGTGTTGGTCAATACGCTCTACATGTTCATGTTTGAATGTGAAATGATATTTCTTTGAAAGAAGGGAGAAGGGAATTGAAACAAGATCAAAAGGAAGGTTCCCTGCAAATACCTCATGAAGAAGAGGGGTAAATACAAAGGACTCCTTTGTATCAAAAAGAGTTATAGAAAGTTGTTTTTCTGTATAGAAACGGCGGAGGTAGATTGCTGTATAAAGACCAGCAAATCCTCCGCCGACAATGCCGACACGTGGTTTCATTTATTCGTGGTTGTAGAATGTTCTCTCAAGGCTGTACTTTCCAGGTCCTGAAAATGAAATCCCAAGAGCGGTAAGAAGAAGGAGAAGTTCAAATTCTCCACTAAATCCATTCTTGAACTTAAGAAGGAAAAGAGCGCCAAGCATAATAAGGGCAAGACCAACTCCAGACCAACGAGTAAATATTCCAAGAATCATTGAAATACCTCCAAGGAGTTCTCCAATAGCAACGACATATGCAATAAGAGGGTCAAACCCAAGTTGAGAGAAGAAGGCGATTGTTCCCTCCATGTTTGCAAGCTTACTCCACCCATGAGAAAGAAATATTCCTCCAACTCCAAGTCGGATAAGAAGCATTCCTATACTCACGTTCAGATGTGATATGTGTTTTTTCATATACGTTATATATTAGTGATATATCTAGTATAGCATAGGAATAATTGATATTTTAAGGGTTTTTGGCTATGCTGTGTGGGTATGACTACATCTGATACATCAAAAAAACAGCCACGACCACCAATAGTTGTTGTTATGGGCCATGTCGATCATGGGAAAACAACACTGCTTGACTATATCCGAGAGACAAAAACTGCTGAAAGAGAAGCGGGAGGAATCACACAATCTGTTGGTGCTTATGAAGTAGAGAAGAATGGCAAGAAAATAACCTTTATTGATACCCCAGGACATGAGGCGTTTAACCATATGCGCCAAAGAGGTGCATCAATTGCTGATGTTGCGGTACTTGTTGTTGCTGCTGATGATGGAGTCAAGCCACAAACCAAAGAAGCCATTAACATTCTCAAAGAAACGAATACTCCTTTTGTTGTTGCGATAAACAAGATTGATAAAAACAATGCAGATCCAGAGAGAACAAAACAAGATCTTCTTGCTCATGAGGTGTATCTTGAAAAACTAGGAGGAGATGTGTCATGGGTAGAGATATCAGCAAAAACAGGGGAGTGTGTTGAAAGTCTTTTGGAGCATATTCTGTTGATGTGGGAGATTGATCCTCCACTTGCTGATGCTTCTGCTCCAGGAGAAGGTATTGTACTTGAATCATCACGAGGGAATCAGAGAGGTATTGTGGCAACTGTTATTGTTCGAAATGGAACAATTAAAAAAGGAGACAGTATTGCTACAGAACGAGTAGAAGGAAAAGTTCGTATCATGGAAGACTTTTTAGGAAAGCAAATTGATGTGTGTCTTCCTTCTCAACCTGCAGTTATCGTTGGATTTTCCGATATTCCTCATGCAGGAGAAACAGTGCTGGTAGGAGGAGTTCCTCAAAAAGATGTTAAAGAAAATACTATTGAACAAAAAGAAGAAGATGAAGAAAAAGAAGTCATTGCCCTTATTGTAAAAGCAGATGTATCAGGATCATTACAGGCACTTGTACAGATACTTCGTGCTATGAGTACTGATGAAGTAATCGTAAAAATTATTTCCCAAGAAGTGGGGGATATTACTGATGGAGATGTAAAACATGCTGTTTCTACCGGAGCCTATATTGTGGGGTTTAATGTGAAAGCAAATAAAGCTGCTGAAAATGTTTCACAAGCACAAGATGTTACTATCATCACCTCAAATATTATCTATAACATTGTTGAGCAGTTTGAAAAACTCAGAGAAAAAGCACAAAAACCAGCACATCAAGGTATTCTTGAAGTACTTGCAGTCTTTTCTCAGAAAAATGAGAAACAAGTTATTGGAGGAAAAATTGTTGAAGGATACATTTCAGAAAAAGATGTCTTTGTGTGCCAAAGAGATGGAGAAGATATAGGAAAGGGACGCATCAAAAACCTTCAACAAGATAAAGTTGATTGTAGGGAAGTACAAGAAGGGGAGTGTGGTCTTATGGTTGAATGTAAGGAACCTATTAAACCAGGAGATCATCTGGTAGTAGAAGCATAGAGTATGTATAGAAAAGAAAGAATGGAGCATATTATACAAGAACGTCTTGCGCTCCATATCTCACGAGAAGTAGAAGATGAAATTTCAGCCCTTATCACTGTTACGCGTGTTGAAATTGATAATAACAATGAATATGCAATTGTGTATGTTTCAGTACTCCCTGAAGGAAAAGAGAAACAAACACTTACACTACTAGAAAAGAAAAAAGGATACCTTGCATTCAAGGTATTAAAAGAAATGAAGGTACGCATATTACCACTCATTTCATTTAGAGTTGATTCTGAGGCTAAGAAACTTCATAATTGAGCTGTAGGCCTGGTAGCCAAGTGGTAAGGCAGGAGTCTGCAAAACTCCTATGCGCGGGTTCAATTCCCGCCCAGGCCTCAAGGGTACTATGCCCGGGTGGTGGAATTTGGTAGACACGAGAGACTTAAAATCTCTTGCTGTATAATAACGGCGTGCCGGTTCAAGTCCGGCCCCGGGCACAAAAAGTAATAGAAAAAAATATATGACAAAAAAATTATACAGATCACAAAACAATAAGATTCTCACTGGTCTTTTAGGAGGACTCGCTGAATATTTTGATTTAGATGCATCACTTATTAGATTAGGATTTATTGTTCTTGTTGTGTTAACAGGTATTGTTCCATTTGTACTTGCATATATCATTGGAGCACTTGTTGTTGCTCTTGATCCTCACGTGAGTGAAAAATAGGAAACTATTGATTATTTACCCCATTTTTCGTACTATGGGGTGTGTGTTGGCCCCATCGTCTAGCCTGGTCAGGACGCAAGGTTTTCATCCTTGAAACACGGGTTCAAATCCCGTTGGGGTCACAAAGAGGGAAATATATACAGTACTTGACTTTTCTATAAATATATGTAACAATATATACATAGTTATTTTATAATTTCATACAACAAAAAGGTGAAGAAATGAAAAAAACATCAAGTTTTTTAGTAGACGAACATAATCCCCCAACTTCCCAAAACACTGTTAAGCATGAGAAATCTCCGTTTGATGACCCAGAGATTAGGGAACTTTGGGATATGGTTTTTAACGATAAGGATAGGATAGAACGTGAAAAGAAAGAAATGGAACATGAAATGGACCTATTATTAGAAAAAGGACAGGGACGTGGTACCGGTAGTTGGTTATGAAAGAAAAAACAAGGTGTTATTGATTTATTTTAATCCTCTCTTTTATTAAAAGAGGGGATTTTTTATCCAAATACCACTAAGCTCTCACATGCCCGGTTCCAAAGTTGTCCCGTTGGGGTCACAAGATTAATATTGACTTATAATTAATAACTATGTATAATAGATACATAGCTCTTTTAAATATTTAAAAACAAACATAGAGAGGAATCTCATGGAACTATCTATAATATGTATCGCTATCGGTATAGGGTTGGTTGTCTCTCTGCTTATATATAGAAGCAGTAAAAAGAAAGCCAAAGAAGAGGAACTACTAGTGCCCTTTAGAGTGTTCTGGAATGATCAAATAGAAATACTTTTAAACAACCATTTTCCTTTAGCTGTTATCAAACAACTCCAGCTGAAGAGAGAAAAGATCCTTGCAATAGCAAAGGAATTAGATGTTCCGGAAGGTCACACGCCATTTATTCTTATTATCCCTAAAAAATACTGGGATAAAGAATATCCAAAACGCACAGGGGTTGATGTTAATAACATTGAAAACATAGTAGATACCCCCTCAGAGCCATATGCGATATTTGATATCGAGGATGGTTCAAAACATCGTGGATATTCACCTAGGGAAGCACAAAAAATATTAGAAGAAGAAGGTAGATCACCTCTTACTGCAGAAGAATGTATTATGTTTGCGCAGTACGTGCCTGTACTAAAAGACCATCATCTTAACTGTACCGGATCCCGCTGTCGGGGTGACGTCCCCGGTGTCTACCTGTCTGGCGGTGAGATGCCCAGGCTCAACTGGCGCAGCCTCGAGTTTGGCGGTGTCGGGTGGGGGTCTCCCTCGTGCCGCAGTCGGCACTAGGTCCCTTTGCCCTCGGTTTGTATCATAGACGGTTATATTACATATGACCGTCTTTTTTTATCCAAACACTACTAAATTGGCATACAAATGGTTCCAAAGTTGTCCCGTTGGGGTCACAAAGAGAGGGGATACATACCATATCTTGACTTTTATATAAATATATGTAATAATATATATGGAAAATTTACATATTTTTTATAACAAAAACAATAAGAGGTAAAAAATGAAAAAGCATCAAGTTTCTTTGGAAGATGAATTTTTTAACAAAAAAATTATCTTAGCGCCAGACGACTTCGAAGATGATGGAATTGAAGAAGAAATACTCACTCCTATTATAGAATATGATGTTGCGGAACGTGAAATTGGTCGTTCCCTTCAGGAAAAATATTCTAGGGAAAACTGGATGTATGAAAAATGGTGATATTTTGCCTTATACCTTTGCCCCCACTTACTTGTGGGGGATTTTTTTATTTAAAAACCACTAAATTGGCATACAAATGGTTCCAAAGTTGTCCCGTTGGGGTCACAAGAATAATGTTGACTTCATTTAGTAAGCTGTATATAACAGATATAGTTTCTTTAGAGAAAGGAGGTGATAGAAATGAAGCGTTGGAATATTCCAGCTGTGAGACATTGTAATGAAGGTTGTTGTATATGCCCTGATATTTTTTTATATCAGGGCTTTTTAGTATGAAAAAGACTAAATCTTTATCTATCTATACATTTAGGGTAGTATAAAGGAACAGTAACGTATATATCTACTATGGAAAAAGACATTACCATATCAAAAGCGCTTTTCTGGGGGTGGGAGTCATTTAAAAAACACTGGCAGATTCTTGTTGGAATGACACTCTTTGTATTTGCGATAAGTGCTATTGTCGGTTTTATTGCAGGAGATGGAGCTTCAGGGGTTGAAGGGGGAGCAGGATCGTTTCTTCTTAATATTTTTGTACATACATTTATAGGTATTGGACTTATTACCATAGGATTAGAGGTATACGCAGAAAAAACTCCAGTATTTAAAGATTTCTTTGTAAAAATGGAGCATTTTCTTAACTATCTTATTGGGATGCTTCTCTACAGTATTATCGTTATCATTGGATTCTTCCTTGTGTTCTTTCCAGGTGTTATTTGGGCACTTAAGTATCAATTCTTTGGATATCTAATTGTTGAAAAAGGAATGAGTCCTATGGATGCATTGCGTCAAAGTGGAAAGATGACCTATGGAAAGAAATGGTTTTTACTATTATTCTGGATAGTTCTTTTCTTCTTCAATATTCTTGGAGCTATCGTTATTGGTATTGGACTTTTTGTAACGATTCCCGTTTCTCTCCTTGCAACAGTATATATTTACAAAAAACTTTCAAAGGACGCTACTACTAATCAAGAGCTGTAATGGAAAATAATCAAGAAAAAACATCACCATTTATTATTGGGGGATCTATTGTGCTTGCAGGACTTATTATCGCAGGGGCAATTTTGTATGTATCTGGTGCTTTGGAGAGTGGAAAGAATATAGTTCCACAACAAGACACCACAACACCTGACCAAGCTCAGCAATTGTACCGTCCTGTTGATGAAACTGATCATATTAGAGGAAATAAAGATGCAGAGGTAGTGTTAATAGAATACTCAGATACAGAATGTCCATTTTGTATTTCATTTCATAAAACACTCAAGCAGGTGATGAGTACATATGGGGAACAAGTAGCATGGGTATATCGTCATGTACCGCTTAAAAATCAATCACAACAAGAAGTGGTAGCTCTAGAGTGTGCGTATGATCAAGGAGGGGACAATGCGTTTTGGGCATACCTTGATCGACTCATGAGCATTTCTCCTGGGAATGATCAATTTGATCTCTCGCTACTTCCTGATATTGCTACACGAATAGGACTTGAAACAAATACATTCCAAGGATGTCTCCAAACAAAAGATGTTTCATCACGTGTTATGCGTGATACTAATGATGCCTTTAGTGCAGGACTTAAGGGGACTCCATTTACACTCGTTGTGGGGAAAAAGGCAACGTTTAGTATTGATGGAGCACAACCATTCTCTGTCGTTTCTTCATTTATTGAGCAAGCACTACAGTAAATATGATTCAGACATATTTCAACGCGCTGAAACGTGTTTTTTCAACGGGTACCTATAATCTAGTGGGTATACTTATAGCAGTACTATTTTTTCTTCTGTTTTTAGGAGTTTCTCAGATAACTATTATTGGTGAGGTAGCTTCCATTGAAAGTACGTTCTTTGAGAAAATTTCACTTATGTGGACAATTCTCTATACGTCCTTTACTCAGATGAGTGGGGGAGGTATGGTATACCTGATTCTCCTCTCACTTCTCGCAGGATTACAAGGAACACTACTGGTGTTTATTATACGACAAAGAGCGAGTGCATCAGGAGCACTTTCACGAGGAATATGGGGTATGATACTTGGAATGGTAGGGATTGGATGTTCTGCCTGTGGGAGTGTATTATTTGTTACTATTCTCTCACTATTTATAGGGACAGGTAATGCACTTGCACTCTTTACTCAATGGGGATTGGTGATAGGGATAGGGGGGATAGGAGTGCTTTTGTATGCAATTTCCTACACCCTTCGTGTGATAGAAAAACCAGCAGTATGCATGTAAGAAAAGATACAACAGTGTATAGAGCAATGGAGATATTTCCTGCAGTTCTTTCATGGGGAACCTTTGTGCTCTTTATTATTCTTTCCTTCTTTCTTCCTCTTTGGGTAGCTATTTTTATCATTCTCTTTGATGTGTATTGGTTTTTTAAAACAATGCACTTTTCTTTGTATCTTCGAAATAGTTACAAAAAGTTACGCAAAAACATGAGAACTTCATGGTTGCGAAAACTACAGACAGATCCACAAACAAAAGATCTATGGGAAGACATATATCACCTTGTTATCCTTCCAATGTATAAAGAGGATGAGGGGGTAGTACGAGGGGCACTAGAAAAGCTTGCACAGATACGCTACCCACAAGAAAAACTCATCGTCGTTCTTGGTCTTGAGGAAAGGGCAGGGGAGAAGGTACAAGAAATGGGAAAGCGTATGGAGAAAATGTTTGAAGGAGTGTTTTATGATTTCCTTGTTACTTCACATCCAAAAGATATCCCAGGAGAAGCTCCAGGGAAAGGATCAAATGAGGCATGGGCAGCCAAAGAAGCAAAAGAAAAAATTATCGATACAAAGGGAATTGACTACGCATCAGTGATGGTATCTGTATTTGATATTGATACGCAAGTCTATCCACAATACTTTGCAATTCTTACCTATACCTTCCTTACCACTCCCGACAGGTTTCATGCCAGCTATCAGCCTGTTCCATTTTTTTTGAACAATGTTTTTGAAGCCCCAGCACTCTCTCGTATTATTGGATTTTCAGGAACATTTTGGCACCTCATGCAACAGATGGTACCAGAAAAGCTTGTTACCTTCTCATCTCATTCCATGCCATTCCAAGCCGTTATCGATATAGGGTATTGGCAACGAGACATTGTATCAGAAGATTCACGTGTATTTTTCCAATGTCTTCTTCACTACAATGGAAACTGGAGGACAGTACCTCTCTTTTATCCTGTTTCAATGGATGCCAATGTTGCACATTCTTTTTTTCAAACACTGGTAAATATATACAAACAACAGAGACGATGGGGGTGGGGATCAGAAAACATCGCGTTTATCGCTCAGGGGTTTAGAGAAAATAAACATATTCCTACGTATAAAAAGATATACTGGCTATTCCAGCAAATAGAAGGATTTCATTCATGGGCGACAAATGCAGTTATTATCTTCTCTTTAGGGTGGCTCCCTATATTTCTTGGTCCAGAATCATTCCGGGTTACACTTCTCGCATATAACCTTCCTTCTATTACGCAGTGGATTATGTTGGGAGCATCAGTGGGTATTATTACCACTGCAGTGCTTAGTATTGCGCTTCTTCCCCCAAAACCTCCTACATTTCGATGGTATCATTATCTTTGGTATCTTCTTTCCTGGGCGCTTATGCCATTTTCTCTTATCATCTTTGGATCTCTTCCAGCTCTTGAGGCTCAGACACGACTCGCACTTTCAGGGAAGTGGAGACTTGATTTTTGGGTCACTCCAAAGCATAGAAAAGAGAAAGGAAATTAAAGGCTATTTTCCTTGCGTTTTTTTTATCGTGTATGATACACTTATAGAAAGGTCGTAGGTACACTACTAATCGACACATTTCATAGCTATGAAAAAACAAGATTTAATTGAGGTTGTCATGAACGCAGGTGGTATCGAAGTAAAGAAAGATGCTACCGCAGCAGTTGATGCTGTGTTCGATGCAATCACAAGTTCTCTCTCAAAAGGAGAAGAGGTGTCAATTGCTGGATTTGGAACATTTCGTGTTACCAAGTCAGCAGCCCGTGAAGGGGTAAACCCTCGAACTGGTGAAAAGATCCACATTGCTGCTTCAGTACGACCAAAATTCCGTGCTGCAAAGGCATTGAAAGATGCAGTGAAATAAGAGACTCTTATACACAAACATCAAAAACCCCCTCATATAAGGGGGTTTTATTATATATAACAAGAAGGGTTAGTTAAGGTATTCTCGTACCAGGAGGCTCATCTGGAGGAATATATCATATGTGTTTTGGACAGATTGAGCTGACTGACGAATGATGGAACGAAGATATCCTTCAATATCATCTGAGCTAATATCTGAAACGGTAAAGATAGTATAAGGAGGAGCTGTTTGTCGTAGCTGTTCATTTCGTTCCTGAACGATGGTCTTTTTTAGACTTTCTCTGAATTGAAGTGTTGATGTTGAGGTATCTGTATAGAGGTGGAGAACAATTTGTTTTGCGGTATTAAGATATTCGTGTGATTGGGAAAGAGAGAATGAAGCGTCGTTGAAAAGGTCTCGTAAATCATTATCTTTAACAAGTTTTTGAGAATATATTTTTTCAATATCATTTTTTATTTTATCTCGTCTATCATTTCCGAGCATTAAGATACCATCCATACTTAAGATGTTCATGACAGTAGTAACTCGTCTAACATGAGGATCAATTTCTTCTGTTTTCTTCTTCTCTATATCTTTTGCAACTTCTTTTAATACTTCAACACTTGTTGCAGAACTAAGAGCCGTTTTCTGTGTTTCATAGTATGAGAGGAATGATGTGTTGTTTTCAACAAGGTATTCTTGTACATTTTTCCATTCTTCAGAATCAGGAAAGGTAACAGAATCAAGTTGTGTTGCGATATCTTGGAGTTGGCTTTGGGCAATAGTAAGAACATTTCCAAGGATTGTTTTTCTGAGTTCAATTTCTTGTCCTACTTTCTCTGCTGCGGGGAGTGTGGTACTGTCTTTTAACTGTGCGAGTTCTTGTAGTTGCTGTTTTGTTTCTCCAAGCTTTTTTTCCATTTCTGGGCTTTGTGCGTATGCAAAAACAGGGGAGAGTGCGATCCCACTGATGAGTCCAAAGATACTTACGAGTAGTAGTTTTTTCATAAATTATTCACTGAGAGCCTTGAGTACATCATTAAGTTCAATAACGGTTGTTGTAGCGTGAGCATCAGTGCTTCCTTCTATTTGAGATGTTTCTTGTTGAATGATAGGTGTATTCAAGTGATCAAGACTATTTTCAGACACTTGTTGTAGTACTGCATTACTTTCTTGTGAGGTATTTTCAAAATAATTAAGTTGAGATAGTTGAACATCAATACGAGACTCTACCATTTCAGCTTCAGCAGTAATGCTTTTTTCGTTTAATCCAGGGAGAAAGAGAGGGGAGAGTTGCTGTGTCGCATAATAGACTCCAACGATAAGGAGCATTCCCACAAGAGCAAATGAAACTGAATTAAAGGAAGATCGTAGAAGCAAAGATGATGGTGAGGCGATAAGTTCCGGGGTATATACTTCCTGAGAAGAAGACAAAATACGCTCTTTTGAAAGGCGGGTGTATTCTTCTCTGGGCTCTATACGTCTGAGCTGAGAAAGAAGCTCTATAATATTGTAGCTATGCTTCTTCATGATGGGTTTCTTTTTCTATAATAGTTTGTAATTTTTTAAGCGCTCTATGATGAAGAACTCGAATAGTACCTTCTTTTCTTCCTAGTGACTGAGCTATCTCTGTATAGGAAAGATCTTCAATGTAGCGGAGAATGATAAGTGACTGATAATCATCAGAGAGTTCTTTAAGGGCTCTCATAACTTTTTCAAGTTGCATCTTCTTTTCTACATCAAGATCAGAAAATGAGTCTTCATCTTCTAGGACTCCTTCTGGAGTTTCATCGATACTGAACGTTGATTTTCGTGTACGATAGAAATCGATTACATGATTTCGCGCAATACGATACAGCCAGCTTGAGAGGGGGAGACCCTGATCTTTGAACTGAGGTATACTCCTCCAGGCTTTTAAAAATACCTGATGGGTAAGGTCCTCCGCTTCCTCACGGTGGCTTACTTTGAGGTATATAAACCGATATAATTTCGGCTGATAATGATCATATAAGTCGCCAAAAGCAGAGGCCTCACCCTCCATGGCTTTCTGTATCAGCGTATTCTCATCTTGTAAATCGTTCTCTACCATATATAACGAATAAGTTCACGTTCTGTTACATGACATATCAAATAATCTGTCAATGCGTGTGAGCAGTATCTGTGTGTTAGTATCGTAATGATGGCATGTTTTTTGTCATTTGTCACCTTATACAACTATGAAACTATATAACATTTTTCTTTTTCTTGGTGTGTTCTGTATTGTTGCAGGAATGTTTATCGTGGTGAGAAATGTATTCTGGGACCAGTCAGATGTTCAAACTGTGTTTCCTTCATATACTTCTTCCTATACCCCTCCTCCCATCGCAGATCCAGTACTTTGTGTTTCTTCCCCATATCCAGCGATACAGTATCTTGTAGGAGAAATTGGAAAAGGAAGAGTTAGTACTTCCTGTGAAGATGCAGATCTTCCTGTGGTTACACTTTCTGGCGATGCT
Organism: Candidatus Paceibacter sp.; assembly: GCA_020724905.1. Classification (GTDB taxonomy): domain Bacteria; phylum Patescibacteriota; class Minisyncoccia; order UBA6257; family JAGOQP01; genus DYGB01. The sequence goes on from DYGB01000005.1 coordinate 52,755, forward strand.
CTTAGGGCGATTGTTCTAGAAAAAAGAAAAGAGGATGATGCAATTACACAACAGCTTCAACGAACCCTTAACACACAGAGTGGATTTTTTTGGTTCTCCCTTAATGACCTTGGATACACCACTTCATATCTTGCGCAACAATTAGCACAAGCTGATCCAGATGGAGCTCGATACTATGTCGATAACATATATCGTCTCGAGTATGATATAGAAACATTCCTCCAAGAGACAAAGTCACGTGCAAAAAAAATGACAATACGGGCACATGAGTCATGGGCACCACTCATATATGAATTTCGAGGGTATCTGAGTTGGGAAAAAGATAACACCCTTGAAGTAAAAACCATTATTCTAGAAGGAGTAGAGCTTGTCCTAGATCCGTTTGGAGAAACAGGAGTATATAGTGGGTATATTGATTTTTTACGTGCACATGTGGCACACTTAGAGTAGGTAGGAGAGTGAATGAAAGACACGTTTTATATGGATACACATACACCTACAGACTCACCCATACATACCCCAACACAAAAGAAAAAGACTCGTTTTCTTGTTGCCCTTCTCATTATTCTTATATGTGCTACTATAGGGGTAGTCTTCTTTTTCAACCCCTTCCAAGAAGAACAAGAGAAGGTTGAAGAACTACGAGGATTGGGGAGGGATGAGCAAGAAGCACAGAATGTGACATCAGGAATTAATCAGTACCTCCAGGAGGAGGAAGCGCTTCAGGATATAGATCAGGCGCTTGAACAGTTTCAAAACACAAGTAACTAATACCTATGAATAAAGACATTCCATTACCGATTCGGTATGGTCTTTGTATACTAATTGGTGGACTTATTTTCTCAGCACACGGTGTGGCTGCACAAGAAGCACTGCAAGAAAAAAACCTTGCAGAAGCGTATGCCCGTTTTTATGAACGTGCCCTTATCGTAAAGAAAGATACCTCGCTTGATGCACAACGAGCATTTCTTGATTCTGTTGTGAATCTTTTGCAGGTACGATACGAACAACTTGAAACACGTATACAAAAACATCCAGTACTCTCAGACGAAAAGAAAGAGGAGCTTTCAGATGCAATTGGTAAATATACACAAGAGCTTAGTTCTATTGGAACGAGTCTTAAAAAAACACGGAGCTCATATGAGATAAATCAGGTTGGAAAACGTCTTGCTGAATTACGATCAACATATAAACAAACAACACAGCCCTACATCCTTAAAACCTATCTATCTGCATTTGAAGAAAAGGTTATCCCATCCCTTAGTGAGAGTGCGTCTCATCTACGAGGAGCGGTAGCTCAAAAAATACAAGCACATATCAGTGAGATAGAAACTATCCTTGATTCTATCTATACCATCCTTGATAGCGATCAAATAGACATGAAAGAAGTAGGAGTTTCAATTTATACTATTGATGCTGTCTTAAAAGATGTGTATGGACTCTTTAGAGAATTAAGTATACGAGTAGCAGAAGAGAATATTGGTCTTGGATCTCTTATTGAATAAGATTACAGAATACTAAAAAAAGACCCTCATGTGAGGGTCTTTTTTGTCTGAGCGAGTGACGGGAATCGAACCCGCGTATCCTGCTTGGAAGGCAGGTGTACTACCACTGTACTACACTCGCACCTAGTCCACCCACTAGGACTTGAACCTAGAACCGTTTGCTTAAGAGGCAACTGCTCTACCAATTGAGCTATGGGTGGAATATGTAAATGGTACCGGTGTATTGTGCCACGAGGAGGTTCTTTTTTCAAGAAGAGGGGGAAGAGTGATGTTTTAGGTACAGACATTTGGCGGATTAGGTGGTTGAATAATCGGTCAAAAA